>JAZKHK010000026.1:107096-139684 GCA_040385425.1 Pseudomonadota bacterium
CGGGGCGGGGGGGGGGTGAGTTTGCGGGCAGGGTTACCTGCGAAGGATTGTGGGGTTTTGGAGTTCAGTTGAAGTTTCTAAAGCACAGCTTTTAATGCAGGTCACCAACAACACATATTTTCTGAAGGACTCTTCAAGACTAGCAAGAGACATCCGTCCCGCTCCAAAGCAGTCGTCACCGCGGAGCGAAGGTGCAGGCGGCTATCGGCATACCGCATGTCCCGCTTGAGCCGTAGAGTCAGCTTCATTGACCAATTGCCGAGGGACGCCGATTCAAACAACTGGTTAGACCACAATTTCTTGCTCAAGTGCAGTAACAACCGATTTCCGAATCTCCGGCGAGATGAAATCCAAGCGTTCCAGCGCAGTTTGTGGCGTAAGACGCTCAACGTCAGAGAACTCCAACTCAAGGGGGCTTGGCCTTGTGCAAATGAGCGGGCACTGATGCTCTGGAAACTGATGTGCCGTGATATCAACGACCACGCCATCAACCTCAGCCCAGAAATGCCATTCATTGCGCGGTGGGCTGTACGCCCTTGCCACCTCGACACGCGACTGCGGGTATTTTGTCGCGACAGCAATCGAGAAAATTACCGAAACCACCTCGCAAGAGCCCTTAGGAAAAAAACGTACGAACGGCAAGCGCTCAGCTTGCTCTTCCAGGGTAAAGAAAGCCTCGGCGATTGTTGCGTCTGACTGCAAAGTACTAAGTAATGCTTTCATTTTCGGCTTGCCACAATGTGTCCGGTTGACCGATGGGGTAGACCGCAATTGAGAGAAATCACTTTGGTTTTTTGGAGGCGCAAAACATCGCATAGACGACCAGTGACAATTCCGTATCAGCGAGGCGCTTTTTATATTGGGTAGCAGTATCTGAGAACGATCCAAGATTAACCTTCTTTAGCAATGCAATGCCGTCGTTTCGAAGCCTAACTTCCTGCTCATCAAACTGTGTGTCTCCAATTTCGCCTCGAATTAACGAAACATGAAGATCAGACATTTTCCGCAGGTACGTTTCGAGCTCAGGGTTTTTTGTAGAAACCTTGGAAAGCATTGAAGAGCCGCAGGCGATGATTTTTCTGGCCCATTGCACTTGCTCGCCGTCTTGACGATAGGCAACAAGTTCGGCAGCTTTCTTGTTCAGCGCTCCAAGTGAAACGAAAACGGCGTGCGCTTGCTGATCTGGAGAAACCTCCTTTACCCAAGCGGAGGTAACTTGCCACGTCTCAGAGTTTGCCTGTGCGGGTTGTGAGTGGACTGGATAAGAGAGGACCGTAACAAATAGCAATGCAAGAAAGCGTCGTGTCTTTAGATGGTGGAGCATGAGCAAAAGTGAAATTTTTCGGTGAAGGAAAATACCTTCTCCTATAGCGGAGAAAGTGACAAAAAAGCATACCCATTGATGTGCCAGCGGGGATGGCAAGACATTTCTTGCGGCCTACGCCTGAATTAAACCCGCCCGCGAAGTGGATTTGGTTTAAATGAATTTTTAGGCTTGTCTCTCATTGCCTCACGACCGGGTGATGACGTAGACAAGAATTGCAAGCCCGATGTTCACAGCCAATGTGAAGGCACTGATGAGATAGCTGAGTCCTGGAACTTTGATTACACCAGCCAAGATTGCGCCACCGAGAGCAGCGACGCAGAACAGCAGACCTTGCAAGAACCCATTGCCGTAATCCGACCCCACAAAGTACGCCGCAGGAAGCACACAAAACCAACCGCCTAGCCCTCCAAGAGCAGACATCTTTCCGAAGGTTGGATTGGCGTATGCCATTCCTATGAGTTTTCTGGCGCTGCTCTCCACCATGCCATTGGTTGCGACAAAGTACCCCATGACAACAGCAATCAGATAGACCACTAAGCTCCCCTTTGCTTCAAACACGTGATGCCTGGCTGGCAAGCCAGACATGATGTAAATGGCGGATATCTGGGGTTCCAGGATATTCGCCGAGATATGCCCGAATATTGCCTATTGACGCCAATGGTCCAACACGCGGCAAAGCACATGCTGCTGTATTTCGTCGTCGATTTCTAAAGCAATTAAAGCCATTCTCATACCCTAAACCCGTCTATTATTTTGGCGAAATTTGGTCAACGCCATGTTCAGTTTTCGATGTTTCATTTGGTCTGAACTATAGCCCAGCAGGTCATACGCCCTAATATTGGTTCCCGCTGTGAAGACAACTTTCAAAACTCACGATTGAACTCCGCAATCAACCCGTCATACGAAACAGCGTCGGCTGGTTCTGCTGGTAAACGCGCAGCCACAGCAGCGTGGCGGGCACTAGCGCTTCGCAGGAAAACCACAGGGCTTCGTCCAGCGACTCGCCGGGCGGGCCAGCAAAGCGGGGGCGCATGGCGTCCCAGCCGGTCCAGTCCAGCTCCGGCATCTCGTTGCGCGCAGGCGCTTCGAGTTGGCCCACGCTGTCGGCCAGGGTCTTCAACTGGCGTAGCACTTCGGCGCGGGTCAGTCGGGAGCGCAGCAGCTCGTCGCGCTCCAGCCCTTCAATCAAGGTGGCGATGGCGGTGCCGGCCTGCTCAATCAGGCCTAGCAGGGCGATGTTGATGATGTGCGTCATTTGCTTGTTAAATGATCTTCGCCGTACCGGCTGCGGCCAGCAACCGGGTATTGAGTTCAACTGCAAACTCACGCCAGGCGGCAGCCAGGTCCAGCGTGATGGCGCGCAGCAGCTCGGCATCGGGCTGGTGTTCCTGCGGGAAATTGGACAGCGCGCAAGACGTGCTGTTGAAGCTGAGCGCGGCGTCCAGCAAGCCCTTGTTCCAGCCCTCGTAAGCACCTAGCAGTGCGGCCGTCAGGGCATGGCGACCGTTAACAATCTCGGCGCTGCCAGCGTCCAGCCCCGGCAGCAGATCGTCAAGACAGGCCAGCGACTCGCTGTAGATCTGGTCCGCCGTGGCCAGCAGGGCGCGCTGCGTGAGTTGCTCCGTCTGTTGACTCGACAACAAGCGTGTGAGGTGCAGGCGATAGCGTTCCGGCGCTTTGCCGCGCAAGGACAAAATGCGGGTGGCAAACGCTCCCAAGGCCTCTGCCCGCGCACTGTCGGCAGCCAGCGAATGCGGCGTAGCGCCCCTGTGTGTGTCGGACTGGTTCGCTTCTGGCCGGGCCAAGGCATGGGCGATGCGGTCGGCTGCCTCCAGCGCACCTTCCATGTGCCCGGCCCCGTGGGCCGCCGTTTCGCTGCCGCCCAAAAACACGCGGCCCGCCCACAGCGGCTGGCGCAGCAAGGGGTCGGCTTGCGGCGGCTCGGGCGGGCTGGCGCGGTCGAGGGCGCTGCAGGTCCAGGGTTCATCGGCCCAGTCTTGCCGGAAGAGGTTTCCGTTTTGCGCCTGCGGGCCGTAGAGCTGGGCCAACTGGCTGTCGATGAGCAAGGGCAGGCCGCGCTTGAAGTTGTCGCGTTGTGCTGCGTTCAGGGCGACAAAGCCGCCCAGCGCGCCGCCCTCCCCGTCGCTCGCATCAAACACCTCGCCCAGCACGGCTTGGGCGTGACGCACAAAGGCGTTGCCGGACTGCCCCGCCGCACGCCAGAACGGCTGATCAAAGGTCGTAACCGCCTTGGCTTGCGCGGCCATCCAGGTCGGGGTGGCGGCCAGCGCGTCCCACACGCTGGCGGGCAGCGGTGGCTCAAATTGAAGTTGTTCGTGAATCAGGCGCGGCGGCAAGGCCAGCACCACTTGGCGCGCGCGCAAGGCCGGTCCGCTGTCGAACAACAGCTCGATGAACGCGCCCCGGTCGTGCAGTGCTTGCAATGCCAGGCCGAGGCGCACACAGCCGGGTGGCAACTTGGCCGCCAGCGCGTCGACCAGCCGGTCGGCGCCGCCTTCGATGCGGCGCGCACCGACATGCACGCCACCGGATTCCATACGGCGTTCCGCCTCGCGGCTGGGGTCGGTGAGCCAAAGCGCGTCGCCCGGGTCATGCTGTGGCTGGCTGGGCAAGCCCAGTTCCGCCAGCAGCGCCGTGATACGCGGTTCGGTCTCCTGCCAAAACCAGGTGGGACCGAGGTCCAGCGCCTGGCCGGTGGCTTCACAGCGCTCGGTCAGCACACGCCCGCCCAGGCGGGTGCGTGCTTCGATCACAAGGACGTCCAGGCCGCGGCCGGTGAACAGTCGCGCCAGAGCCAGTCCGCACAAACCGGCGCCAACGATGGCGACATCGGCCACTCGCGCGACTGAGAGGGGCACCGGCTCGGTCATGGCATGGTCTTCAGGTCAGATCAATTGCACGGTCACCGGCTCTTCACCCAGGATCGCCTGGCAGGCCAGGCGCGCGTTGGAGCCGATGCCGACGATGCCGTCGAGCTTCTCGTTCTCGACGCGCTGGATTTTGGAGAGGCTCTTTTTACCCACCGGCACGGCGACGTGGCAGGACTCGCATTTGGCTTCGCCACCGCATTTGCTGATGATGGCTTCCCCGGCGGCTTGCAGGGCTTTCAGCAGGCTGGTGCCGGCGGTGGCTTCGTAGGTTTTGCCAGAGGGGAGAACGGTGAGTGTGGTCATGGTAGTCAAGGGCTCAAGCCCGGTGGGTGGTTAAAAACGGAGAACAGGAAAAGGTTTCTTCAAGCGGCAACGGCCGGTTGCATCGCCGTCATCAAGGCCTGGGCGAACTGCGCCAGCGGCATGTCGATGCGGGTGATGTTTTGCTCTTGCAGAAAGCGCGCTTCCATGCGCGTGGGCTCTTCGGGCAGCACGGCCCAGTGGCGGTCGCTGGAGCGCTTCATGATCTGGCGCGCAAAGCAGCGCGTGAGCTGGTCGTCAAAGCGGCAGCCCAGGAACAGGAAGTTGCGCCCCGTGCGCCAGGCCTGCACGGCGGCGGGGATCGGCGTCTGGATGTCGATCTCGGTCAGCACTTCAACGTAGTCGCTGTCGGACACCAGAAAGTTGCCAGCCGGGCTGTGGCTGCCGATGGGTTTGTAGAGCAGTCGGCTGGCCTCTTTGGGCACCTCGGGCAGCATGACGCCATCGTCGCTGTACACGCCGATCCATTGGCCGAAATGTTCGGATTGCGACAGCCCCTGCATTTGCGCCCAGCCGCCGGCGGGGCTGGTCTGCGCCAGCGCGGCAGCCAGCGTGTCGTCATACCAGGTATCGACCAGCAGCCCGGCGCCGCTGCCAGCCAAAGCCAGATGCAGGGCCGATGGCGCGGGCGAGGTGGCAAAGGCTTCGTTCATCAAATGGACCACCGACTTGCGGTGCTTGAAGTTCTCGATGAACTGCGCGGCCTGCGTCAGACGCTTGCGGATTTTGTGCGGCACGCTGACCTTGCTCGTCATGATCTCGGCCAGCGCCAACGGCGTGGCGGGAACTTTGAGTTCGCTGCACAGCGACAGCATGTCGGGCCCCAGGTAGGGAATGATGGCGCCGGTGTCGAGGCTGCGGGCAATCTCGTGGATCAAAGCCTGGTTTGAAGCGGTCATGGTGGAGTCCTCAGAGGTAAATGGCAGCGCCGGCACCGACATTGGTCGCGGTGTCCTTGAGCGTTTTGATGATGTAAGTCACCAGGGCTTCATCGAGCTGGGTGTGCAGCGGCAGCGCCAGCGCGCGGTCGCCAATGCGGTCGGTGTCGATCAGCACGCCGCGCTGGCGGCCAATCGCCTCGCCGGCGTTCATGTAATAAAACTGCTGGTGCAAGGGGTGGCTGTAGGCCACGGTCTCGATGCCGCAGGAGAGCAGGTCGTCGATCATCTGCGAACGCGCACTGCCCGAGAAACGCTTGCCCAGGTGGACCACATAGAGCATCCAGTGCACCTCGTCCACGTTCTCGCCGATGTAGGGCGGCTTGACGCCTTCAAAACTCTGCATGTGCTCGTGGTACCAGGCCACCACTTGCCGGCGCGCGGCCAGGCGCTCGTCCAGACCGGCCAGTTGCGCCAGCCCCAGCGCGGCGGTGATCTCACTCATGCCAGCCTGCAAGGGTACGCGCGAGCCGACCGACACCGAGGCGCGGTCCGCCACGCGGCGCTGGCGCAAATAGCGCAGCTCATGCACCAGCTCATCGTCATCGGTGACCAGCATGCCGCCCTCGCCGGTACACAAGGCCGAGGGGGCCGAGAAATCGAACACCGACACATCGCCAAACGTGCCGACGCACTGGCCCTTGTAGCGCGAGCCCATGGCTTCGGTGCTGTCTTCGATCAGCTTGAGGCCGTGGGCATCGGCCAGCGCGCGCAAGGGCTCCCAAGCCGCCGGGTGGCCGTTGGTGTTGCCGGCCAGGATGGCACGTGTTTTCGGGGTGATCTTGAGCGCGGCTTTTTCAGGGCTGAGGCTGCCGGTCCAGTAGTTGATGTCGGCAAACACCGGCGTCGCGCCTGCCAGCGTGATGGCTTGCGCCACCTGGTGCCAAGTGTGCGAGGTACAAATGACTTCATCGCCGGGGCCGATACCAAAAGCGCGCAGCGCGACCCAGGTGCCGAGCGTGCCGCTGCCCACGGCGACGGCATGCTTGCGCCCGACCCAGCCGGCAAAGGCGCGCTCAAACGATTCCACCATGGGGCCGTCGCCCCAACGGGCCGACTGCAACACGGCATTGACCAGGGCGATCTCGCGCTCACCGCACTCAGGTTCAAACAGGGAAATGACATTGACGTCCATGGCTACTCCTGCGTCAGGATCAGGGCGGTCGCTTCTTCGGGCTGCTGGGTGATGGACCAGCAATGGCCGTTGGAGGTGGCCAGGTAAACGCGCCGGGCGCCCAGCAACTGGGCGGGCGTTTCGTCGCGCATGTCCATCGCGTCCACCAGCACCACGCGCAGCGCGGGGTCGCGGGCGCGCAGGATGGAGGCGGCATCACACAGGGAAGGTGCTGCGCCGATTACTTCACCGGCGGTGCGCAGGTAGTCAGGGGTCAGGGCCATGGTGGGGGTCCTCTTAATCTTCTACAACCGGGAGGCGACGCGCTTCGACGGTGATGGGCAGCGGCGTATCGGCAGGCATCTCGGGCAGATCAAACTGCCAGCCGTTGCCCAGCGTGACCAGGCCGCCCCACATGCCGGGGTTGACCATGGCAATGATGGGTTCCTCCAGATCTTTTTTGGGTACATAACCGGTCAAGGTGCCCTTGCTGTCTTTGCGGATCATCAGTTTCATCATCGGCTCCTGGTAGGTGTAAACATGGGGTCAAGGTTGGCTTTAAGGAGCAATTAACATTTCTTCGCGCAGCAGCGGTTCCAGCAGCGGCGGCAGCGTTTTCAACAAATAGTTCACGTCGTCAAAGGTGCTGCTCAGGCCCAATGAAAAGCGCACGGCGGCCAGGGCTTCGGTGGCAGTCACGCCCATGGCCGTCAGCACATGCGAGGGCTCGGTGCCGCCGGAAGAACAGGCGGCACCGCTGGAGGCGGCAACGCCCAGGCGGTCCAGCCGCTGCAGCACCACATCGGCCGACAGGTGGCCAAAACGCTGGTAGCTGGTGCCCGGCAAGCGCGGCACGTGCTGCGACCAGACATGGGTGGCGGGCAGCGCCCGGGTCAGGCCGCTTTCCAGCGCATCGCGCAACCGGGCGACGCGCGTGGCCTCCAGGCTCACATCGCCCAGCAACTCCAGCGCAGCCGCCAGCCCCACGATGCCGGGCAGGTTCTCGGTGCCGCCGCGCCGACCGCGCTCCTGGCTGCCGAGGGTCTGCGGCACCAGCGCCAGGCCCTGGCGCAGCAGCAGAGCACCAACGCCTTTGGGTCCTTGGAACTTGTGAGCCGACAGCGACACGGCGTCCGCGCCGCAGGAGGAAAAAGAAAAAGGCTGTTTGCCGATGAACTGGGTGGCGTCCACATGCAGCAGCGCACCGGCTGCGTGCGCGAGTGCCGCCACCTCGGCCACCGGCATCAGCGCGCCGGTTTCGTTGTTGGCGGCCATGAGCGAGACCAGCGCCACGTCCGGGCCGATCAGCGCTTGCGCGGCCGCCAGGTCGAGCGTGCCGTCGGCCAGCACCGGGATGAAGTCCACCGGATGACCGGCCTCGGCCAGAGCGCGTGCCAGGCGCAGGTGGCCTGCATGTTCAATGCGGCTGAACACAACGCGCCGCCGCTCGGGGGAGCTGGCGGCGAGCAAGCCGCGCACCGCGAGATGATTGGCCTCGGTCGCGCCGCTGGTGAAGATCACTTCGACCGGCTTGCAGCCCAGCACCCGCGCCACCGTGGCACGCGCACCCGCCAGGGCGCGCTTGGCATCCTGGCCCGGGCCATGTTGCGACGAGGTGTTGGCCCACACGCGGGACAGCACCGGCAGCATGGCCGCGATGACGGCGGGGGCCGGCGGCGTGGTGGCGTTGTGGTCGAGGTAAATCATGAGCTTGATCCGCGCATCGGCTCAGGGCCAGAACTCGCGTTCGTTGTCCACGCACAGCAGATCGAGCAAGGTGTCCAGGGGCTGGTCCTGAAACCGCGACACCCAGGTGCTGTTGGCATGGTCCCGGGCGCACAGGCACCAGCGCCCACTTTCATGAGGGACCAGCAAGGCAATATCGATCAGGCCGCCATTGGGGTCCACATTGCGCGAGCAGCACGGGCTTTGAATGCGAAAGCTGTTCGCCTCACGCACCACAAGCGGCTGCACATAGCGGTAACGCACCCGCTCGCGCAGGGCGCGCTCCAGGCGGTGCTGCATCAGGTCACGGACCTGAGCGCTGGCTGGCGCCGCAACAGCCGCAGCCCTATTCACACCAGATCCTCAGTCTCCGGCAGCAGTCCGTGCGGCGCGGGGACCAGTTCAATTTCAAGGCAGCCGACCACACAGCCGTCGAACTGCACCAGGTACACCGGCTCGTTCAACTCTTGCGCATGGCCGATGTTGACGATCTCGCCAACCGAGCCGCGTGCCGCCAGCATGGCGTCCAGCGGGCGTTCGGGATAGCTGCCGTCATTGACCAAATCGTCCAGCGCGACAACGCGCTGGCCCCAGGCATAGGCGGGTTCACGGGGTTCGAGTCCGGGCATGGCAGTCATGGCTTCTCCTCAGGTGGTTTGGCAGATCCGAGTGCCGTCAGTGCGGTGGCTTTGTCACCGAGCTGCTCCAGCACGTCGTCGGGCAAGTTGTCCAGCGTGCAAAGCTCCTTGGCCCGCATGCCGACGCGGTGGCCGGACTCAACAAAGTCCACCGCGTAGATGTAGAACTGCTGCAAGAAGGTGTTGATGTTGATGACGTAGCCGATCTCGCCTTTGTTGACCAGCACTTCGCCAATATCGCGGCCGTTGTAGGTGCCGTCATTGCGCACCACCGAACGGGCAATCACCCGCTCGCCGTAACTGAAGCGCGGCGGCGAGGCCAGTTCAATTTCGTCACTGTCGCGGTTGATATCAGCCATGGATCACTCCAATTCGGGTTACATCACGCACCTGGCGTTCACGCACGGCTTGGCGTACTTCCGCGTCATCGTCGTCGCACAAGGCATCCAGCGTGGCCGCATCGGCGCGCTGGGCCACTTCCCAGCGCACACGCCAGTCGGCATCGCGAACCAGGCGCGCCAGCAGCGGCACGGGCAGGCGCTCCGCCACCAGGCGGCGCACCTCCGGCTCGGCGTCGTCGGCCATGCGCAAGAGGGCCGGCATCTCCAGCCGCTGCGCCACGCGCATGCGAACGGCGCGGTCAGGATCGTTCGCCATGGTCGGCAAAATAGCCAAGGGCAAGCGCATCGCCACCAGTTCGCGCACGCCGTAATCCGTGTCGTTGCGCAGGGCCGCCAGCTCGATGGGCGCCAGGCGCTGTGCCACCCGGATACGCACCTCGCGGTGCGGGTCGGTGGCCAGCTTGGCCAACTGGGTCAAGGGCAGACGAAGCGCGACTTGCAAACGCACGGTTTCATCCGGGTCCTCCATCAAGGCGGTCAGCCGGAATACGCTGGCATAGCGCGCGGCGATGGCGCGTACTTCAAAATAGGGATGGGCGATCTGCTCGTCGCCCAAGGTTGGATGCCAGCGAAAAAAACGATCAATGCGGCGGGCATAGACATCCTGCATGCAGGCATAGCCGGGCTCGCAACCTTGTCTGCCGGCTAAGGTCCGCAGATCAGCGTAGGTGCATTCGCCGCAATTGACCGGCCCGCCCTGCCAATGTTGGGATGGGATATCGCCTGCCGGCGCGCGCAAAGGGCTGGCGTTCATCATGCGCGCGGCCCCCTTGCGCTCCAGCCGCGCACCGGGTAAGCCGTTCCGGTTTCAGCGTCATCCCCTTTTTCGCGACGGGCCAGCACATGCGCTAACAAGGCACCCCCGACATGGTCTTGCGGGTCAAGACGACGCAACTCGCCCAGCATCAGATGCGCCTCGTCGAAAGCCCCCAGGCGCAGGTTCAGGTAGGCGAGCCCTTTGAGCGTGAAAAGGTAGAAGCGCACGGCAGCGTCATGGCGCGCCTGCTCATCGCTGGGCGGCTCGTCGCCAAAGTCGGGGCCCAACGCCGTGCGGGCAATGGCCAAGGCATCTTCGCCCACAGCGCGCGCCTGGGCCAGTTGATGACCATAAAAGTAGAACCGATAGAGCGCAATCAAGGGCGCCGGATGGCGTGGCGCCGCCACACGAGCCTGCTCCAGCAAGGGCAAGGCCTCATGCGGCCGATGGCGCAACAAACCAGCCTGGGTGATCAGCGCCTCGACCTGCGGACTCAAGCCCCCGCCGATGGCACCGTCGGCAAACGCCGCCAGGTCATCGTCAAAGGTGAGTCGGTCCGCATTCATGGCACGGCCTTTTGAGTTCAGGACGCCAGGATGGGAGAGGCCGGACGACCGCGTCCGATCGAGCTGATTTCGATCTTGGTCACACCGGGTTTCGGCGTGCTCTCGGAACTGCTGCAAGCGCAGGCTTCCTTGTTCGGGTCAATGAAGCTCAGGCCGGACTGGGTCGCCGTTTCAGTGAAATCAATCGTGATGCCTTGCAGCATCAAGCGGCTCTCTGCGCCCAGGAACAGGCGCACGCCATTGACTTCCAGCAGCTGCTCGCCAGCTGCTGGGGTGGCCTCGGCACTGAATTCGGACGAGTAGCCCGAGCAGCCGCCAGGCGTCACGGCCAGGCGCAAGCCTGCGCCAGCCGCCAGACCGGAGAAGCGCACGATGCGGTTGATGAACTTCGCGGCGGCGGGTGTGATGGTGACGTTGGGCAGCATGGTGATCCTTTCGAGGAGGTTCAGACTTTGACGATGCAGCCGTCCACCGGGCAAACGGCGACGCACTGAGGTTCGTCGTAGTGGCCGATGCAGTCGGTGCATTTTTTTGCATCGATGAGGTAAGTGCCGCCTTTTTCGCGGATGGCGACGTTCGGGCACTCGGGCTCGCAGGCGGAACAGGCGGTGCAAGTGGATGAGATGATCTTCATGGGCATGGTGTTTCTCCTGGTGGTTTGGTTGAGGGAATGAAATTTCAGGCCGCTTCGGCAAGGCTGGTGAACGCGCCCTGGCGGATTTGCGCGTCACCGCGGTCCTGATGAATGAGGGCGCCACTGGCGATGCGACTGCGGTAGTCGTTGAACCATTCCAGCGCGGCTTTTTCAATGAACTCGCCGACGTACTGATCGACCGCTTCGATGCCCGCGGCGGTGAGTTCATCCTTGGGGCAGGCGCCGATCTTGGCGACCAGCACTGCGTGGCAGTCATTGATGGCGCGCACGACGGAAGGCAGTTGCTCGTCGTCGCCGACACCGCCCTGGCAATACTGGTCCACCCGGCGGTGACCGACAAACAAAGCCTCGCTCGCCGAAACCTGGAAAACCTGGAATTCGGTGACATGGCCAAAGTGCTCATTGACCCGACCACCACCCTTGGTGGCGACGGCGACCAGCACGCGGAGGTCTTCAGCCACTTTGATGGCACCGGCTGCGGCCAGCGCTTCATGCTTGGCGGCTTGCTGGGCCTGGCGTTCGACTTCGACCTTGTCCTGGTAGGACTTGCGCTTGTCCAAGTCGTACACCACTTCCATCTGTTCCAGCTTGTCCAGGGTGAATTCTTCACTGCGGTCCTCGCCCAGCAGGCCGACGGCATCGGCGCGGCACTGGCGGCAGTGCCGCATCAGGTTGGCGCCGCCCATGCAGGCGTCTTGCACGGCCTTGAGTTCAGAGGCCGACGGGCCGCGCTGGCCGGTCAGACCGAACACCGTGCCGTGCTCGGCTTCCGAGATCAGCGGCATGATGTTGTGCAGGAAGGCGCCGCGCTTCTTGACTTCGCGGTTCACTTCGATCAGGTGCTCGTCATTGATACCAGGGATCAGCACCGAGTTGATCTTGGTCAGCACGCCGCGCGCGGTGAGCATCTCCAGACCCTTCATCTGCTGCTCGTGCAGGATCCTGGAGGCTTCGTAGCCGGTCACGCGTTTGTGGTTCCAGAAAATCCACGGATAGATCTTTTCGCCGATGGCGGGGTCCACCATGTTGATGGTGATGGTGACGTGGTCGATGTTGTACTTGCAGATCTCGTCCACCAGCTCGGGCAGCGCCAGGCCGTTGGTGGACATGCACAGCTTGATGTCGGGCGCCTGCTCCTGCAGCATGCGAAAGGTCTCAAAGGTCTTCGTCGGACTGGCCAGCGAATCGCCGGGGCCGGCAATACCCAGCACCGTCATTTGCGGAATTTCACTGGCAACCGCGACCACTTTTTTGACGGCCTGCTCGGGCGTGAGTTTCTGCGACACCACGCCGGGGCGCGACTCGTTGCTGCAGTCGTATTTGCGGTTGCAGTAATTGCACTGGATGTTGCAGGCTGGCGCCACGGCAACGTGCATGCGGGCGTAGTGGTGATGGGCTTCTTCGGAGTAGCAAGGATGGTTTTTGACCTTGTCCCAGATTTCCTGCGGCATGTCATCCGGGCCGCCTGACGAGCCGCAACTGGCCTTGCCTTCGCCGCCGTGCGTATCGCAACCGCCGCTGGGAGTCGATGGGTCAAGTTTGGCACCGAGTGCTTTGATCTGGCCGATGCCGACATAGGTCTTAGCTTGCATGGAAACCCTTCTCGCAACCGATCATGGCCGCATAAGAGTTCTATAGCTAAATCCATGCCACCCGAAAACTGGTGCTTTTGCCCCGGCTTTGTCGGATGTGAAACACAGGGCTTGCCAGCATACCCCGCCTTTTCATGGGCGACTGTCAGTGATGCGACAAAGATGACAAAGGCGCTTCGGTGACGCAGATTTCATGTCGGCACGGACCACACCAGCGTCCACCATAGATACCGGATATACGACTGCAGGCGCATCCCCAACAGTCAAACTATCGGTCAGTTTCTTGATCTTGTGGGGGAGTCCATATACGAACTGTTAGCCTGGGTCGCGAAAACGGGGCCAGTGAAAACCTTGGCCTTAAAACTAAGCACTGATGTTTTCTTTCACTAGTTTGGTCAGTTCTGCGATGCAAGGGATCGTTTTTGGCAAAACAATAGCTTCTAATGAATCAACGAATAGATACAAGTTGCTTTTATCTTCTGCCAAGCTTAAAAAGCCTGCCCACCGCGTGAATGACTTGCCTTGATCGTTCTCAATTAAAAGACCTTCTGTATTCGCCTCGATGGTCTGAGTGCTGAGAAAAGCTCCTTTCGGACTTATGGCTCGACGTAAATACATCTTTCTCAACGCGGCAAAATAAATGATCCTAAGAATTAGAGCCGCTGCAAACACTGACGCCACTAATAACAGGCCTGGTTTCAAATCCTCCGCGTGCTGATATATTTTTACGAACACTGATATGCCGGCTCCAATTAGCATCCAAATAAATACTTCCCCCGTAAACCAAAGCGGCCTGTAAGGTGCATTTCGTTTGGTTTTCTGCATAAGGAGGGCCATCAGTAGTTTGAAGTCGGCCGGAGTGAGATTGAATGTTGCTTTCATACGAGAAGGCTACTTCACACAACCTCAAAAAACCATCCCCCATTTGGGGGATGTCAGTAAATGACTGACAAACGCTACGAAGCCACCCCAATCCATCTCCGGCCATTCACCATGCCATCCATGAACAGATCACCCCCGGTCTTGCCGCTCAAAGAACACGACCCCGACCCGCTGAATATGGGCTTCGAGCTCGGGGTGCTTGAGTTCTGCAAACACCGACAGATCAATGGTGTAGGGCAGCAATAGATCGTCCAGAGCTTCGGCAATGGTGGCGCACAAGCCGGGCGTGAGGCCCACCCCGAAAAGGGTCAGGTCAATATCAGAACCCGGTTTGTAATTGCCTTTGGCACGCGAGCCATACAGCACCGCCCGCTCCACCGCAGGGTACTGCGCCAGCACCGCACAAATTTGCGCAATCGTTCGCTCGGATAGCCCGTATTTCATGCGTCGGGATCGGCTTGGGCGCTGAGAGCCGCAAAGGTGTTCGCCATGGCGGAAAAGGCGGGGTAGAAACGGGTCAGGATGTCACCTGCAATGCCCGATGCGATGTCAGGGTTGTAGGTGTGGGAGGTCAGGTTGCGCGCCTTGATCATGTCCATCCACGCTTCTCCGTCCTCAATGAGGACATCTTTAAAAGCCTGGCGAGTGGCATTTCTGGAGCCAATCAGGCCCACAAAGCCTTGCGCCTCCAGATAGTCTTTCAACACATTCCAGGCCAGTTCATGGGTGAATTCAAAGCCCTGAATCAGACCTTGCTGTTCCAGCTTGGTGAGCGGGCGTTGCTGGGCGAGTTCCACCGCCTCGGCGAGCGTTTGCAGAGCTTTAAGGTAATTACTAAAACGCTGCTTCCAGCGGATGTCTTCGGTCATGGTGGTCACCTGTTTCGGGTGAGTTTACACATCCACCAGACATCAGAACTTCCGCACCTCGATCCCATTCTTTTGCAGCGCATAACCCATCTGGCGCGGGGATATTTTCAACAGGCGAGCGGCCTTGGCCTGGACCCAGCCGCAGCGCTCCATGGCCCAGATCAGACGCTCGCGCTCGCCTTCGGGTTTGCCATCTTCGGGGATGTGCGCCTCGTCTTCATGGGCCGACGGAGCGGCTGCATCGGCAGGCGGCACATCGACGCTCGCGGGTGCTGGCGCATGGGCGTCCGGGGGCGGCATCATCGGCACTTCCGTGACGGGAATATCGGCCAGACGAGCCGGTTTGACCGCGTCAACCCGCTCGATGTGGTGCAGCACCTGTGTCAGGCAGCGGTTGCCCTGGCAGGGAAAGGCCAGCTCGGTGATCACATCGTCGTGCGCCATGGTCGCGGTGCGCTCCACGCAGTTCTCCAGTTCGCGCACATTGCCGGGCCAGTAGCAACTGCTCATGACGCGGATGGCGGCGGGGCTGAACTGGGTGGCACGCGCGTTCTCATTATTGAAGCGGTCCAGAAAATGTTGCGCCATGGCCGGAATGTCTTCGCGCCGCTCGCGCAGCGGCGGCAACTGGATGCTGACCACGTTGATGCGGTAGTAGAGGTCAGCGCGAAACTCGCCGGCCTGCACCATGCGCTCCAGATTGCGGTTGGTGGCCAGGATGAGACGCACATCGACCTTGACCACGGTGGTGCCGCCGACCCGCTCGAACTCGCGCTCCTGCAACACGCGCAGCAGCTTGGCTTGAAAGGATGCCGAGATGTCGCCGATTTCATCAAGAAACAGCGTGCCGCCATGCGACAACTCGAAGCGGCCCTTGCGCAGGCCTTGTGCCCCGGTGAAGGAACCTTTCTCGTGGCCAAATAGTTCGCTCTCCAGCAAGGATTCGGTGAGCGCGGCGCAATTGACGCGCACAAAGGCTTCGCGCTTGCGTGGCGAGAGGTTGTGCAGCGCGCGGGCGATCACCTCCTTGCCGGTGCCGCTCTCGCCGCGCAGCAGCACCGTGGTACGCGATGGCGCGACCTGGTGGACTTGCTCAAACACGTTTTGCATCGGCGCGGAAACGCCCACCACCTGGTCGATCTGGTGGCTGGGCTTGAGCATCTTGTCCTTGCGGCGCACCTCGTCCTGCAGGGTGTCGTGCGCAGCGCTGACACTGCGGTGCAAGAGCAGCGCCTGCCCCATGAGCGTGGCCACCATTTTGAGCAATTGCAGGCTGTCCGAGAAATTACGGCTCTCGTCTGGGTTGAGGCAGTCAATGGCCAGCACGCCAACCGTGCGGCGGTCGGCGCGGATGGGTGTGACCAGCATGGCCACGGCCACGCCGGGCGACTGATCGCCGCCTCCAGTGCGGTTGAGGAACAGCGGTTCGGCGCGCACGTCGGGCACGATGACTTGCATGCCGCTGGCAAAGACCCGACCCACAATGCCTTCGCCCGACTGGAACTGCAGGCGCTGTTGCTCCTCGCGTGTGAGACCGACGGCGCACAGGCCGCGCAAACGTCCTTCAGGCTCGGCGAGGACGACAAAAGCACGCCGCCAGTCGAAAGACTGCAGCAGATAGTTCAAAGACTCCCGAAAGGTTTTGGCAACGTCCAATGAAGTGGCCAGCGTCTTGCTGACTTCGTAAATCGCATTGAGTTCGCGCCGAGATTCAATCGCTTGTGGGTTCACCATGTCGAGCTCCGGTTTCGTGCGATAACGGACCTGCTGCATTGAACCGCCAACAGAACGCGGAGCCAACGCAACGGCTTTGAAAGTGTCACGCAAGAAACGTACCAAAAAAGCAACAACCCTGTCATGTGGACTCTGGGTGCCCTGCCTGTTTCCTACAAACAAGACAAGTGCGAGCCCCCTCACGGCGTGAGGCGCTGACAAAAACAACAATCGGCGTGTGGAAAGTCGCGATTGATGCGACAGAACGCATGGCACTGAAATTGCGGAACAGGTGGTGTCCCATCTTTTTTCAGGAGCCTGACATGCCGGATTCCAGCCGCGACAAAGCCATCTCCCGTACCGCTGCGCCCGTGTACCTCGACTACGCGGCCACCACGCCGGTAGATCGCCGTGTGGCGAGCAAGATGATCCCTTACCTGACAGAGCTTTATGGCAACCCCGCCAGCCGCTCCCACGCCTACGGCTGGGCGGCGGACGAGGCGGTGGAACTGGCCCGCGAACAAGTCTGCGCGCTGATCAACGCCGACCCGCGCGAGATTGTCTGGACCTCGGGCGCCACCGAATCGAACAACCTGGCCATCAAGGGCGCCGCCCATTTCTACAAAGGCAAGGGCAAACACCTGATCACACTGGCCACCGAGCACAAGGCGGTGCTGGACAGCATGCGCGAACTGGAACGCGAAGGTTTTGAAGTGACGGTGCTGCCGGTGCTGCCCAGCGGCTTGCTGGATCTGGCGGTATTTGAAGCCGCCCTGCGCCCCGACACAGTGCTGGCTTCCGTGATGTTCGTCAATAACGAAACGGGCGTCATCCAGGACGTGGCCGCTATTGGTGCAATTTGTCGCGCCAAAGGGGTGCTGTTACATGTGGATGCCGCGCAAGCGGCTGGCAAAGTGGTCATTGACCTTGATCAATTGCCGATCGACATGATGTCCTTGTCGGCGCACAAAATCTACGGCCCCAAAGGCATCGGCGCTTTGTATGTGCGGCGCAAACCACGCGTGCGCATCGAAGCCCAGATGCATGGTGGCGGCCATGAGCGCGGCATGCGCTCGGGCACGCTGGCCACGCACCAGATCGTCGGCATGGGCGAAGCCTTCTGGCTGGCCCGTGAAAACATGGCGACGGACAACGCCCGCATCGGCGCCCTGCGCGACCGGCTCTGGGCCGGCTTCGCCAAGATGGATGCGGTGGTGGTCAACGGCGACGAGAAGAACCGCGCCGTGCAGTACCTGAATGTGAGCTTCAACTACGTCGAGGGCGAATCGCTGCTGATGGGCATCAAGGGTGTGGCGGTGTCGTCGGGCTCGGCCTGCACCTCGGCCTCGCTTGAACCCAGCTATGTGCTGCGCGCCATGGGCCGCAGCGACGAGCTGGCCCACAGCTCGGTGCGCTTCTCGCTGGGCCGCTTCACCACCGCCGAAGACATTGATTTCACGATTGCGCAGGTGACCCAGGTGGTCACCAAGCTGCGCGCCATGAGCCCGCTGTGGGACATGGTGCAGGCCGGCGTCGATCTCAACTCGATCCAGTGGTCCGAACACTGAACCGCGGCTGAACCGTTCCTCATTCCTACCTGTTACCGGAGAATTTTTATGGCATACAGCGACAAGGTCGTCGACCACTACGAGAACCCCCGCAACGTGGGCGCCTTCGATGCCGCCGACGACAGTGTCGGCACCGGCATGGTGGGCGCACCCGCCTGCGGCGATGTGATGCGGCTGCAAATCCGTGTCAACGCCCAAGGCGTGATCGAGGATGCCAAGTTCAAGACCTACGGCTGCGGCTCGGCCATTGCGTCCAGCTCGTTGGTGACCGAGTGGGTCCGTGGACGCACGCTGGACGAGGCGCTGGCCATCAAGAACTCGGAGATTGCCGAAGAGCTGGCGCTGCCGCCGGTCAAGATTCACTGCTCGATCCTGGCCGAAGACGCGATCAAGGCGGCCGTGGCTGACTTCCGCGCGCGCCACCCGGCCGGCGCCGCCACGCTGACCTCCGAGCAGCCGATTTGCGGCTCCGCCACCCGTTAACCCGCCCACTGCCAACCGGCATCACCAAGTAAGGAATTCAAAATGGAAGCAGCTCTGACCATTGACAGTACCAACATGCCTGGCGTCATGCCCGGCCAGCTGGAGTTCACCCCTGCCGCCGCCGCCAAGGTGGCCGAGTTGATCGTGGAAGAAGGCAACCCCGACCTCAAGCTGCGCCTGTACGTCACCGGTGGCGGCTGCTCCGGCTTCTCCTACGGTTTTGCCTTTGACGACCAGACCGCCGAAGACGACTCGCAGTTCGTCACCGAAGGCGTCTCGCTGGTGGTGGACGCCATGAGCTTGCAGTATGTGCTGGGCGCCCGCGTTGACTTTGAGGACGGCCTTGAAGGCTCGCGCTTCGTCATCCACAACCCCAATGCCCAGACCACCTGCGGTTGCGGCAGTTCCTTCTCCGTTTAAGAGGTGATGCCATGCCTGTTTCCCTGACTCCTGCCGCCGCTCGCCACGTCGAGAAATCCCTGGCCAAACGCGGCAGCGGCATCGGCCTGCGCCTGGCGGTCAAGACCAGCGGCTGCTCCGGCTTTGCCTATGCGCTCGAATTCGTTGACACCATGAACGCCGACGACCAGTGTTTTGAAACCCATGGCATGAAGGTCATCGTTGACGAGCGCAGTCTGGGCATGCTCGACGGCACTGAACTCGACTTCGTGCGGGAAGGCCTGAACGAAGGCTTCAAGTTCAACAACCCGAACTCCAAAGCCAACTGCGGCTGCGGCGAGAGCTTCGCGGTCTAAGGTTCAAAACATGGCACTACTGCAAATCGCCGAACCCGGTCAAAGCGCCGCACCACACCAGCACCGGCTGGCTGCGGGCATCGACCTGGGCACCACCAACTCGCTGATTGCCACCGTGCAAAGCGCCGTAGCGCGTGCGCTACCCGATGAAGACGGCGCCCTGTTGCTGCCCTCCGTCGTGCGCTACCTGCCGGGCAACGGCATCGTGGTGGGGCGCGAAGCGCAGGAGAGTCAAGCCGAAGATCCTGAAAACACCATCGTCTCGGTCAAGCGCTTCATGGGCCGCAGCCTGGCGGACCTGAAAAGCGCCGCTGGCCTGCCCTACCGCTTTACCGACGGCCCCGGCATGGTCGGCATCACGACGGTATCGGGCGAACGCTCGCCGGTGCAAGTCTCGGCTGAAATTCTGACCGCCTTGCGCGAACGCGCCGAAGTCTCGCTCGGCGGCCCGCTGGCTGGCGTCGTCATCACCGTGCCGGCCTACTTTGACGATGCGCAACGCCAGGCCACCAAAGACGCCGCCAAGCTGGCTGGCCTGACCGTCTTGCGCCTGCTCAACGAACCCACCGCCGCCGCGATTGCCTACGGGCTGGACAAAGCCGCCGAAGGCACGTTTGCCATCTACGACCTGGGCGGCGGCACGTTTGACATTTCCATCCTGAGCCTGACCAAAGGTGTATTTGAAGTCTTGTCCACCGGCGGCGACTCGGCGCTGGGCGGCGACGATTTCGACCATGCCATTGCCGAATGGTTCTGCACACAACACGGCATTGACGGTCTGGCCGCCTTGCCACCGGGCTCGCAACGCAGCCTGCTGGCGGCGTCCCGCGCCGCCAAAGAAGCGCTCTCGCAACATGAGACAGCGGCCCTGTCCCTCACCAACGCTGACGGCAATGCGCAACAAGCCATCCTGTCGCGCGCCCAGTTTGCCGAACTCGGTGCCGCATTGATCGCCCGCACCATGGCCGCCACCAAGCGGGCACTGCGCGACGCCAAGCTGAGCACCGCCGATATCACAGGCGTCGTGCTGGTCGGCGGATCGACCCGCATGCCGATTGCCCGCGATGCCGTGCGCGAGTTTTTTGGCCGCGACCCACTGGTGGATATCGACCCGGATCAGGTCGTCGCCATCGGCGCCGCCCTGCAAGCCAATGTGCTGGCCGGCAACAGCGGTGGCGACGAATGGCTGCTGCTTGACGTTTGCCCGCTGTCCCTCGGCATCGAAACAATGGGCGGCCTGGTCGAAAAAATCATCCCGCGCAACTCCACGCTGCCGATTGCCCGCGCCCAGGAATTCACCACCTTCAAGGACGGGCAAACCGCGATGTCCCTGCATGTGGTGCAGGGCGAGCGCGAAACCGTCGCCAACTGCCGTTCACTGGCGCGCTTCGTCTTGCGCGGCATTCCCCCGGCGGTGGCAGGGTCCGTCCACATCCGCGTGAGTTTCCAGATCGATGCCGACGGTTTGCTGTCGGTCACGGCACGCGAACAGGCCAGCGGCATTGAGGCGCACATCGAGGTCAAGCCCTCGTATGGCCTGGCCGACACGCAAATCTCGGCCATGCTGGCTGATGCGATTGGTTCATCCAAAGAAGACATGCTGATGCGCTCCTTGCGCGAGGCGCAGGTCGATGCGCGGCGCATGCTCGATGCCACTGAAGCCGCGCTGCTCACCGACGCCGCGCTGCTGTCACCGCAGGAAATCAACGCCATTCGCCAAGCCATGTTCAAGGTGGGCGACATGCTGGAAACCGACTCCCCCGTGGACGAGCTGCGCGCCTCCACCGTCGCGCTCGGCGCCGTCACCGATGAATTTGCCGCCCGGCGCATGAACGCCTCCATCAGCCAGGCCCTGTCAGGCCGCACCATGGACAGCCTGACTTAAGGCCCAAGTTGCTTTCATCGTTTCCAACACGCAAAGTCCTATGCCACTCATCCACCTCCTGCCCCACCCCGACCTGTGCCCCGAAGGTCGCGTGCTTGAAGTCAAGCGTGGCGCATCGCTTTGCGAGAGCTTGCTCAAAGCCGACATAGAGATTGAGCATGCCTGCGAGATGGTGGCGGCGTGCGCCACCTGCCATGTCTATGTGCGCGATGGCGGGGCCTCGCTGGCCGAACCGGACGACGAGGAAAACGACCAGCTCGACCACGCCTGGGGCCTAGAAGCCCAGTCGCGGCTGGCCTGCTGCGTGAAGCTCAAAGATACCGACATCACGGTGGAGTTTCCCAAGCACACAAGGAACCATGCGCGGGAGCATTGAGGCTTCTGTTTGGCACATCCGTTTCTAAAGCCGCCTTCGAAAGCGCAGCGCGGCGATCCAGGGGTTATGGGTCGCTGCGGCCTACAGCCGTCCATCATGTTGCTGCCGACCAGTTTTTCACCCTATTTTTATGAAAATTGGCCTCTAGCCCCTGTATTCATTGCGTGAGTAGCTATTAATAACATAGCAAATTACTTCATCTAAGTGCGGCAAGGTCGCTGCCGCTGCACAGCACAAGCCAACGCAAAAACGGGCAGTAAGCACGTGAAGGGCTGGGCTATAGTGGCTCGTTTTCGTTTGCACTTCATGCTTGTTTTTTTGGAGTGCTTATGGTGGTTTGCTTGCCAGCTAACTATCTTGAATCCTACGGCACATACAGCTTGTGCAGAAATTACTCGCGTTGATGTTCAGGCGACAGAACGTATTGATTGAAATTAAGTTAGCGAACAAAAATTTATGGATGCTGGACTTTGGAATTCGTTGGAAGTAGCAAAGCTGATAGTTGGCGTGTTTACGCCTCTCGCGCTTGGCATCTACATTCATCGCGTAACCAAGCGCTTCGAGCATCTGCAATGGCGTAGCCAAAAGCTTGTTGAGAAGCGTCTGTCGGTTTATGACGATCTTGCACCACACTTTAATGATCTGCTGTGCTACTTCACCTATGTTGGCTGCTGGAAAGAACTCGATCCGTCAGTCGTTGTGGCGCTGAAACGCACTCTGGACAAAAAAATCCACATTGCAGCGCCTCTGTTTTCTCCATCTTTTTTCAACGCCTGTATGAACTTTCAAAATTTATGCTTTGAAACCTACAGCGGATGGGGGCAAGATGCAATGCTTCGAACAGAGTTTGAACGCAGACAACAGGCTCGTCCAAATGATTGGAACCTTGAATGGGATCAGTTCTTTAGCCGTTCTCCGTCAGACCCAAAGTTAATACGATGTGCGTACGTTGAGGTCATGCAGATTTTCGCCACTGATATGGGTATTCATTCCACCTTCGTCATCCCATACTCTGGGACCATACCGTCCAACATTCAATAGATCAGCACAAGAAACGGCAGATCAGATCTTGTAATTCAATATCTGCCTTCAGCGCCTTTTGAATACTATCAATGCCAACTCCATTGAACACAAACTTCACCATCCCAAAAGCCACAGCCGCCGACGCCCCGGCGGTTGCAATCCTGGTAGGCGAGTTGCTAGCTGAAATCATGAGCACGATTGGGGAGCAAGCGTTCCACTTCAACCTTGATGAAACGACCGCCCGGCTGGCGGACTTCATCAACCGTGAGAAATACTTCGTCTTTGTCGCCCGCAACGACAGCGAAACCGTGGTCGGGTTTATTGCTCTCTACGAAAGCTATGCGCTGTATGCCGAAGGAGCGTTTGGCACGATCCCGGAGTTGTATGTGCGCCCGGCGTACCGCACCCACAATTTGGGTCTGCGTCTCGTGGCGCAGGCCAAGTCGTTTGGCCTGTCGCGCGGCTGGACCCGGCTGGAAGTGACGACACCACCGCTGCCCCAGTTCGACCGCACCTTGGCGTTTTACGAGCGCGAGGGGTTCGCTATCAGCGGCGGGCGAAAACTTAAAGTTTCACTCTGAGCTATTCCTTATGACTTCACCGGTCACGACCATTGCCGTGCCGCAAACGGTGGTGGCCCAAGGGCTTTATCGCACCCTCGGGTTTCAGGAAATAGCGCCGTACTATGCCAACCCGGTGCCAGGAACAAAGTTCTTCGCGCTGCCACTGCCTTTTATAGACAAAATCAGCCTCTAGCCCTTATGCAATAAGCGTGAGTAGCTATTAAATTTATAGTTATCTCAATTCATCCCGATGACATCATGGACTTGCGCTGGCTTGGGTGCTCCCGACCATCGCCAGAGCAGAACGCGGCGAGCAAGGCTCTGTCCGAAACAACACATTCCCGACAAGCCGCATTCATGACCCAGCCGGGCAGTCGGTCCAAGACCCGACAAACCCGCCCCGCCGACGGCCCTGAGCGGCCATAAAAGCGTCAAAACCACGTGGCATGCACCTTGCAATACAGGTTGGCAAAGGACGCCACACCATGCCCCTCAATCTCATCATCAACGACACCACGCTGCGCGACGGCGAGCAGACCGCCGGGGTGGCGTTCACGGTGGATGAGAAATGTGCCATTGCCTGCGCACTGGCCGCAGCCGGTGTGCCGGAGATGGAAATCGGCATCCCCGCCATGGGCGAGGAAGAGATCGCCTGCATCAACGCCATTGCGGCGCTGGAGCTGCCCTCCCGCCTGATGGTCTGGGGCCGGCTGACCGATGCCGATCTGGCGAGCGCGTTGCGCTGCCAGGCCGACATTGTTCACCTCTCCATTCCCGTGTCGGACATTCACCTGAACCACAAGCTGCGTCAGTCGCGCGAGTGGGTGCTGGCGCAGGTCACGCGCGTGATCGACAAAGCCGTGGCCAGCGGCCGCAAGATTTCTCTCGGTGCCGAGGACGCGTCGCGCGCCGACCCCGAGTTCCTGACCCAGGTGGCGCAGCGTGCCCAGGCCTGCGGCGCCAGCCGCATCCGCTTTGCCGACACGCTGGGTGTGCTGGACCCGTTCACCACGTTTGAAGCGATTGCGCGGCTGCGCGCCGCAGTGAGCATCGAGATTGAAATCCACGCCCACAACGACCTCGGCATGGCCACCGCCAACACGCTGGCCGCCCTGCGCGCCGGCGCCACCCATGCCAACACCACCGTGAATGGTTTGGGCGAACGTGCCGGCAATGCGGCGCTGGAAGAAGTGGTGATGGGCGTGCGGCATCTGCACCACGGCGAAACCGGCGTCAACACGCAGGCGCTGGTGTCCATCTCGCGGCTGGTGGCGCGCGCCTCGGGCCGCCAGGTCGCTTTCAATAAAAGCATCGTCGGCGAGGCGGTATTCACCCATGAATCCGGCATTCACATCGACGGCCTGTTGAAGAATGCCTCGACTTACGAGAGCTTCGACCCGTCAGAACTGGGCCGTCACCGCAGCACGGTGCTGGGCAAGCATTCGGGTTCACAGGCCGTGCGTCAAGCTTTTGGTTTGCTCGGCGTGGTGCTGGATGACGATGCGCTCACCGGGCGCGTGCTGGCACGCATTCGCGACCATGCGATGCGCGTCAAGCGGGAAGCCACGCAAGACGAATTGCGCGGCTTCTTGCGCGACTCGCTCCGCTCTTTTGCGCCACTGACCGTTCACACGGTGACACAAGGTCTGGCATGAAACCCGCCGAGAAGTCCCTACTCACCCAAGCACCGTTGGAGCAGGCCGCGCCCGCATCCTGGTGGTCGCTGGTGCGCGAGGATGTGCGCTGTGTGATCGAACGTGATCCGGCAGCGCGCAACCTGCTGGAAGTCTGGACCATTTACCCCGGCGTGCAGGCGATTGCCTTGCACCGGCTGGCGCATGCCTTGTGGACGCGCGACTGGCGTTACCTGCCGCGCTGGATTTCTTTTGTGGCCCGCTGGTTCACCCAGGTGGACATTCACCCGGGCGCCCGCATCGGTGCGCGCTTTTTCATCGACCATGGCGCCGGTGTCGTGATCGGCGAAACGGCCGAGATCGGCAACGATGTGACGCTGTACCACGGTGTGACGCTGGGCGGCACCCGCTGGCGTGTCGGCAAGCGCCACCCCACGCTGGGCAACCATGTGGTGGTGGGCGCAGGCGCCAAGATTCTGGGGCCGATCACGATCGGTGACCGGGTTCGCATTGCAGCCAACTCCGTGGTGATTGAGGCAGTGCCTGCGGGCGCCACGGTGGTCGGCATTCCGGGCCGCGTGATCGTGCCGCGCCGGCGCACCACCCATGGCTTTGATCTGGACCACCACCTGATTCCCGACCCGGTGGGCAAAGCCATTACCTGTCTGCTGGACCGCGTGGCGCAGTTGGAGCGCACGCTGGCACAGGCTGGCAATCCGGCCATGGCTGATGCGGCCTGCGGTGCGTGCGACGAACTCTGCATCGAACCGGTCTTCAACAAATCGTTCCTTCAACCTATCCCCATGGAGTAAGCCCGATGGAAAACTTCCTTCAACAACTCAAGGAATTATCCTCAGCGGAGGATTTCCTGCAGTACTTCGGCGTGCCCTTCGACCAGAAAGTGGTCAACGTGAGCCGGCTGCACATCCTCAAACGCTTCTTCCAGTACATCCGCCAGGAAAACCTGCTGGCGCAAAGCAATGAACTGGGGCTTTACACCTCGTACCGCGAACAGCTGGTCAAGGCCTATGCGGATTTCGTCACCTCGACACCCGCACAGGAAAAAGTTTTCAAGGTATTCCAGGACACCAATGGCCGCCAGCATGTGTCGCTTGACAGTCTCAAAGCGTCGCTATCGCCGCGCGCCGCAGCATAAAAGGAGGATCGCCATGCACATCGTTGTTTGCATCAAACAGGTTCCGGATTCGGCGCAGATTCGCGTCCACCCGGTCACCAACACCATCATGCGCCAGGGGGTTCCGGCCATCGTCAACCCCTATGACCTGTTCTCGCTGGAAGAAGCCTTGCGCCTGAAGGACAAGTTCGGCGGCAAGGTCACCATGCTGTGCATGGGGCCACCGCAAGCCGAAGAAGCGCTGCGCAAGTGCATCAGCTTCGGCGCCGACGACGCCGTGCTGGTCACCGACCGTGCCTTCGCCGGTGCCGACACGCTGGCCACCTCTTACGCGCTGACCGCTGGCGTGCGCCAGATCGCCAAGGAACAGGCGGTGGACATTGTGTTCACCGGCAAGCAGACCATCGACGGTGACACCGCCCAAGTCGGCCCCGGCATTGCCAAACGCATGGGCCTGCAATTGCTGACCTATGTGTCGCGCATCGTCGAGGTCAACGAGGAAGAGCGCACCATCACCGTGGAGCGCCGCGCCGAAGGCGGCGTGCAGGTGCTCAAGACCTCGCTGCCGTGCCTGATCACGATGCTGGAAAACACCAACGAGATGCGTTTTGCCAACCTGCCCGCCATGATCCATGCCGCCGCCTACCCGGTGCGCAAATGGAGCAAGGAAGACGCCGGGATTGAAGACCTGAGCAAGATCGGCCTGAAAGGCTCGCCCACCGTGGTGAGCAAGGTGTTCGGCCCGACCCCGCGCAGCGAAAAAGTCGAAATGCTGGACCTGGAAACCTCCAACCTGCGCGACGTGTCGCTCAATTTGATCCAGAAGATTTTTACGCGCCACCCGACGCTCGAAGCTGATTTGCTGATGAAGGAGATGACATGAGCCAAGCCCCGACCCCTGCCGCAGAGCCGGTCAAGCGCCCCGCTGGCCGAGCCGGCCGCAACCTGGAACTGTCCGAAGAACTCAAGGCCTACAAGGGCGTCTGGGTCTTCATCGAGCATGACCGCGGCCATGTCCACAGCGTCTCCTGGGAGCTGGTGGGCGAAGCGCGCAAGCTGGCCGACACGCTGGGCTGCCAGGTCAGCGCCGTGCTGCTCGGTGGCCCGGACGAGCCGCTGGAGAAGTTTGCCGCCGAAGCCTTCACGTTCGGCGCCGACAAGGCCTACATCATGAAAGACCCGGTGCTCAAGGGCTACCGCAACGAACCCTTCACCAAAGGCATGACGGACCTTGTCAACAAATACCAGCCCGAGATTTTCCTGCTCGGCGCGACCTCGATGGGCCGCGACCTGGCCGGCTCGGTGGCCACCACGCTGCTCACCGGACTGACCGCCGACTGCACCGAACTCAAGATCGACCCCACGTCCAAGGCACTGGCTGCGACGCGTCCGACCTTTGGCGGCTCGCTCTACTGCACGATCATGACGCTGGCTTATCGCCCGCAAATGGCTACCGTGCGCCCCCGCGTCATGCTGATGCCCCGAGCCGATGCCAGCCGCACCGGCGACATCACCTATGACACCTTGGGCATGCTGGAAACCAACATCGTCACCAAGATGCTGGACTTCATTGCCGACGCCAACAGCAACAAAATCAACCTGCCCTATGCCGACGTGATTGTCAGCGGCGGCAAGGGCCTGAAGAACCCCGAGAACTTCAAGCTGGTGTTCGAGTTGGCGCGAGTGCTCGGCGGTGAAGTGGGTTCGACCCGCCCCTGCGTGCAGGCCGGCTGGGTCGAAGCCGACCGGCAAGTGGGGCAGACCGGCAAGACCGTGCGGCCCAAGCTCTACATCGCCGCCGGCATTTCCGGCGCGATCCAGCACCGCGTGGGTTGCGAGGCGGCCGACGTGATCGTGGCGATCAACACCGATGTGAATGCGCCGATTTTCGAGTTCGCGCACTACGGCATCGTCGGCAACGCGATGCAGGTGCTGCCCGCACTGACGCAAGCCTTCGCCGCCCATCTGGCATTGCGCAGCCGCCAAGTGGCTTAAAGGAGAACACGATGAAAAAGACATCCCAATTCGACGCCATCGTCGTCGGCGCCGGCCCCTCGGGCAACGCGGCCGCCTACACCATGGCCAAGGCCGGTCTCAAGGTGCTGCAGATCGAGCGCGGCGAATACCCCGGCAGCAAGAATGTGCAGGGCGCCATCCTGTACTCGGACGCGCTGGAAAAAATCATTCCCGACTTCCGCGATGACGCGCCGCTGGAGCGCCACATCATCGAGCAGCGCATGTGGTTGCTGGACGAAACCTCGTTTGTCGGCACCCACATCCGCAGCGAGGACTACAACAAGCCGCCATACAACCGCTACACCATCCTGCGCGCGCAGTTTGACAAGTGGTTCAGTTCCAAGGTGCGCGAAGCCGGTGCTTTGCTGATCTGCGAAACCACCGTCAATCACCTGATCATGGACGGCGACCAGGTGGTCGGCGTGAGTTGCGACCGGCTGCAGGGCGATGTCTTTGCCGATGTCGTCATCCTGGCCGACGGCGTGAATTCCACGCTGGCACGCAAGGCCGGTTTCCACCCCGAAATCCCCGCCGGCAATGTGGCCCTGGCCGTGAAAGAGATTCTCTTCATGCCGGAAGACACCATTCGCCAGCGCTTCAACATCGGCGAGGAATCCGGCGTGGTGATCGAGATGATCGGGCGTATTACCGACGGCATGATGGGCACCGGTTTTCTCTACACCAACAAGGAATCCATCACCATCGGCGTCGGCTGCATGCTGGGCGATTTCAAGGACAACCCGAACCGCACCAGCCCCTATGCCTTGCTGGAGCAGATGAAGCGCCACCCTTCCATCGCCCCGCTGATCGAAGGCGGCGAGATGAAGGAATACTGCGCCCACCTGATCCCCGAAGGCGGCTTTCACGCCATTCCGCAGATCTACGGCAACGGCTGGATGATCGTCGGCGACTCGGGCGGTTTTGTGAACGCGGTACACCGCGAAGGCTCGAACCTGGCCATGACCACCGGACGGATCGCCGCCGAGACCGTCATTGCGGCCAAGGCCGCCAACAAGGGCTTCCGCACGGCCGCGCTCAAGCCCTACAAGACGGCGCTGGATGACAGCTTCGTGATGAAGGATCTGTACAAGTACCGCGACACGCCGGCCGTGTTGCACAAGAACCCGCAGTTCTTCACCAGCTACCCCGACATGGTGGCGCAAGCGGCCCGCACCATGATCACCGTGGACGGCGTGGACAAGAAGACCAAGGAACGTGAAATCTTCGCGAACTTCCGCAAGACCCGCAAGCTCACCGGGCTGGTGGGCGATGCGTACAAACTCTGGAAGGCCATCCGATGAATGCCATCACTGTCAATGTCGAAGAGAAACTCTTCCAGAACCGTTACCGCGTCGATGCGGGACGGCCGCACATCAAGATCAAGGACGCCGACATTTGCACCAATGAGTGCGTCGTCAAGAGCTGCACTTTTGTCTGCCCGGCGTCCTGCTACAAAACCGAGG
Source organism: Pseudomonadota bacterium (assembly GCA_040385425.1). GTDB lineage: Bacteria > Pseudomonadota > Gammaproteobacteria > Burkholderiales > Burkholderiaceae_C > Rhodoferax. The sequence continues at coordinate 136,387 of JAZKHK010000026.1, forward strand.
GCAACGGCACCGTGACCCTGATCACCGACGGTTGCCTGGAATGCGGCAGCTGCCGCATCATCTGCTCGGAGCACGTGAACGTGGATTGGGAATACCCGCGCGGCGGCCACGGCATCTTGTTCAAGTTCGGCTAAGGAGCAGTGCCATGAGCAAACCGCAACGCCACGTTTTCGTCTGCACCCAGAATCGGCCGCCCCAGCATCCGCGCGGCTCCTGCGCCAGCAAAGGTGCGACCGATGTGTTGCAGGCCTTCTGGGCTGAGTTGCAAAAGCGCCAGGCCTATGAAAAAGTCGCCATCACCAACTCGGGCTGCATCGGCCCCTGCGAGTTGGGCGCCAATGTGTTGGTCTATCCCGAGGGTGTGCTCTACCGTGGGGTCACGACCGAAGATGTCAATGAGATCTTCACCAGCCACCTGGAAGGCGGCACGCCGGTAGCGCGCCTGCTGGCGCCGGCGAGTGTTTGGTAAGCAGATAGAAATTCACCGAGTCACTTACCTGACGCGGATTTTCTCGCCATAACCCGTCAGCTCCAGATAGCCGCGGCCGATCTCGGCATTGGCGTCATCCAGCACGCGCACCGCGCCTTCCCAATACACCGCGCCGGTGCTGTTGCTGCTGTCGAGTTCCTGATCATCGAGCAAGGCTTTCAAACGAAGGCGGCGCGGGCCGATGCGCAGCGTCCATTCCACCGGATAGATGAACCCCGTGCGTGCCGAGGTCCAGTGACGGACCGGCTCAAAAACCACCTCATCCCCCAAGAGCTGGCGCGCCGTCCCGTTGGCCGGGCTGAGGGTGGCGCTGGACCACATAGCCCGCCCGTCCGTGCGGCGCATCCGAAAAGCCATCAGCGCACTGCCATCATTCATATTCAGACCAACCCAATCCCAACCCTGCGCGTCTTGCGGCAAGAGTTCACTCGACCATTCATGATCGAGCCAAGCGCGGCCGGTCACGGCTTCTGGTTGGCCGGACAGCGTTACCGTTCCCGTTACTGCGAGCTGGGGGCGGCTGTAGTAGTAGCTGGCATGGCGCGGGTCCGGCGCCTTGACGCTGAAACCCTCCGGGCCGTTCAGCACAGGCGGTCCGCTGGGCACCAGGGACAAGGCATAGGCGAAATCCTTGCCATGGGCCGCCGCGTGGTAGCCCGCTTCGTTTTGATCCAGACGCCAGTCACCAACCCAGACCCGGGTCTGCCCCGTGGCGGCACCGGCACGGCCGAACCCGGCTCGGGCTGCACGCTGGTCGTGAAGCAGACGGCCCAGCTTCGGATCGGCAATCGCCGCATGGGCCATGATGAGTTGTCGGGGCGCAAACGCGCTGGCATTGTCTTCGCCGATGCCGGTGCGAACCCGAAAGAAGGTGGACTGGAATCCAAGAGAACTGCCGTCCGCCCGCGTCAGCCAGCCGGTGACGTACCACCACTCGGTGCGAAACTGCGGATGGGCACCGTGGTCGGCCGGAAATACCAACTTGCGACCCGGGCGAACCGGGGCAAACTCGACAGCATGCGCCGCGTCGGGGCGCCAGCCGAGCAGGCCCGCCAAGGCCAATTGAAAGTGCCGTCGGTTCATCACCAGTCGTCTCTCACGGCCAGCACCGCGTCTTGCTGCATGGCCTGACGCCCGGCCACCACGGCGGACAAGGCGGCCAGTGCAGTCAAGCCCAAGCCAAACGCAGCCAACGGCGCCCACGGCACATGCAGATCCATGCTCCAATGGAAACTCTGCCGGTTGACCACTTCGATCAGGATCAGCCCGATGGCGCCACCGATCAGCAGACCCGCGACCACACCGACGCTGGCGGCCAGCGCGCCCTCTTGCGCCAGCATCCAGCCAATCTGGCGGCGCGCCAGCCCCAGATGGCGCAGCATGCCAAACTCCCGCCGCCGGGCCGCAGCGAGGGCCGCAAAGCTAGCCGCCACGCCGGCCAGGCCGATGGCAATGGCCACCGCTTCGAGCCAATAGGTCACTGCAAAGGTCCGGTCAAATATCTGCAGACTCATGGCCCTGATTTGACCGGGGTAGGCAATTTCAAAAACATCTGCACCCGACAAGGCATGCAGGGCTTTCGCAACCGGCCCGGCGCTGAAACCGGGGGCGAGATAAATCGCTGCATCATTGGCCAGGCGGTCCCCGGTGAGGCGGCGATAGTCGTCCAGGTCGATCAACACTGACCCGGTCTGGCGGGCGTAGTCGCGCCAGATGCCGGCAACTGGCCGGCGCACCAGCTGCCCGCCCAGGGGAATCTCGACGGACTGCCCGATTTGCCAGCCATAGAGGTCCTGCATCGCTTCGGATATCCAGATCGCAGGCTCGTGCTGCAGACGCGGCGCGCCGACCAAAGGCAACTCGCGCCCGTCTGCCGAAACAGGCCGGGCCAGCAGGGCGACCGGCGCCGTCCCACCGGCCAGGCGCAAGCTGTCGTAACGGCTGAAGCTCACATGGCTGATACCGGGCAGCACCGCCATCTTTTGCTGCAGGGATTCATCCAGAGAGGCGCCGTTCTGGGCCGGACCGGAGCGGACATACAGGTCCGCCGGCAGCACCTGCCCCAGCCACTGGTCCACCGAATCCCGAAACGACGCCACCATGATCGCCATGGCCGCCGCCAGCGCCACGCTGGTCATCACTCCCGCAGCGGCGACCACGGCATTACCGGGCGCGGCGCCCAGACGCGCAGTTGCGAGGCGGCTTGAGACCGGTCCGTTGACAGGAAGCAGCCACGCCAACGCAGCGGCGACGACCGGTAGCAGCAAGATGCCGCCGGCCAGCAACAAGGCCACGGCCAGATAACCCCCCAAAGGCAAATCCAGATAGGGCGGAATCGCGCAGGCAAGCAAGCTGGCCAGCAAGACCGCCAAACCCAGCACGGGTCGCCCCTGCCCTTCAAACAACACAGGCTCGTCTCCAGCCTTCAAGGCCTGCGCCGGTGAAATGGTGGTCGCCTCGCGCGCAGGCAGCCAGGCACCCACGACCCCGGCAACCACGCCCAGAGCCACATACACGGCAGTCATCAGCGCTTGAACCTGCAATTGAGGCCGGCTCCCGGCAAAGTACCCTGCGCCCAGATCACCCCCCAACAAAGTCAGCGCGCCCCACGCCAGCGCATGCCCCAGCAGCACGCCCAAAACGCCCCCGATCAGGCCGACCACCGCGCCTTCGCCTAACAGCCAGGCAAACAAAACCCGGCGCGACAAACCAATGGCACGCAGGAAAGCAAACTCGGTTCGCCGCCGCACAACCGAGAGCGCCTGGGCCGAAAACACCAGAAAGCCGCCGGTGAGCAGCGCCATGGCG
>JAZKHK010000026.1:139694-146625 GCA_040385425.1 Pseudomonadota bacterium
TGTGGCAGCTGGGTGGCCTACGACCCGACGTTGCGCCGCCGCCTGACCGACCGCCGCATCCGGCGGCTCCAGCAGCACCCCGGCCGGCAGGAAGGCGCGCAAGGACGGGCTGGCCGCATCAAGCGACAAACCCTCCGCCAGTCGCAGGTCGATGCGCGTGAGCCGGCCCAGCTTCCCGAAATAGGCCTGAACTGCGGCAATGTCCATCACCGCCAGCCGACGGTTGTCCGCTGAGCCGGGAATGTCGCCGGCGATGCGCAAGCTCAGCAGGCGGTCATTGGCCGGCACTTGCAAAGTGTTCCCCACTTTGAGCCCCAGGCTGGCGAGCGCCGCACGGCTCAGGAAAATGCTGTCGCCCGACAGGGCCGCCAGACGGTCCGCACCTTCTGCCGGCTTCGGAAAAAGCGCGGGGGTAACGCCCCCCAGCGAGAAGACATCGACACCGAACAGTTGCAGCGTTTCCTGCCGTCCGGTGCCGCCAGCCACCCGGACTTCCACTTCGACGATGGGGCTGATGTCGCGCACCTCGGGGCGTGCGGCGAGTTGTTCATACAGCTGCTCGTCAAACCCGCCCCGGGGTCCGACGACCAGCAGGTCCGCGGTGCCGGTCATGGCGCGCAAACCGCGCCCGAACTCGGACAGGGCCGAGTCATGCACCACTTGCACCGCCATGCCCAGCGCCACACCCAGAACAATCGCCGTGCCGGAAAACAGCGTGGCCAAGCGCCGCTTGACCAGCGAGCCCAAAAACACGCGGGCCACGCTCACGCCTTCAGGCCCTCGGCGGTGAGGTGGAGCACCCGGTCCGCCGTGGCGGCCGCCTCCAGGGAGTGGGTGACCAGGATGCCAATGGCCCCGGCTTCGCGCACGCGTTCGGCCAGCAGACTGAGCACTTTCGCCCCATTGGCCGGGTCCAGATTGCCGGTGGGTTCATCGGCGAGCACCAGCAAGGGCCGATGCACGAGGGCGCGGGCAATCGCCACGCGCTGCATCTCGCCGCCCGAGAGTTCGCGCGGCCAGCTTGCGGCTCGGTCGCCCAGGCCAACCGCATCGAGCAGTTGCCGGGCAGGCCCCTCGGCTTGCACGTTGTCCACGCCCTGCAGCCACAAGGGCAGCGCCACGTTCTGGCCGACGGTGAGGTGCGGCAGCACGTGAAAAGCCTGAAAAACGAAACCGATCTTGTCGCGCCGCAGCCGGGTCAGCGCATCGTCATCCATCGAGGAATAGTCAATGCCATCCAGCAGCAGCCGGCCATCATCAGGCCGGTCCAGACCGGCTATGAGATTGAGCAAGGTCGATTTGCCGACGCCTGACGCGCCCACGATCGCAATGTACTCGCCCCGATTCAAGCGAAGCGACAGGTTCTGCAACACACTGCGATGGCCGAATTGCCGGGAGAGATTTTCAATTTCGAGCATGCCTTACTATGGCAGATTGTGGTTGCCGACGGGTTTGCGCCGTTTGGCGTACCCTTTCAAAATCACAAGCATCTTGAGCGCATTGCCGCTGGTGCGCCCTTATCTGGAGAATTGGAGAAGCCGTGTTACATCATCGATTTTTACGCTGGAGTGGGCTGTTTCTGTGCTCGTCCTTGCTGCTGGCCTGCAGCAGCTACGGGCCGCCCGCGGGGCTGACGGGCATGAGCCGGGATGAGGTGGTGGCGCGCATGGGGCCGCCCGACATGACGCGCCAAATGTACACAGGAAGCCGGCTGGAGTTTGCGCGCGGGCCGCTTGGCAAGCAGACCTGGTTCGTTGATTTCGATGCGGCAGGCCGGGCCATCCGCGCCGAGCAGGTGTTGACCGAACAGAACTTCAACCGCATCCAGGTCGGCATGACACAGGGCGTTGTGCTCGAGTTGCTGGGCAAGCCGCATGAGGTGCAAGTCCTCGGGCGCGGGCGCGGTGCCGTGTGGGGCTACCGTTACGAGAACTATGTGTGCCAATGGTTCCAGATCGAGCTCACGCTGGAACAGCAAGTGCGCTCCGCCGGTTATGGCGTGTCACCTGAATGCGCGAGACTTGAAGATCATTCCGCCCGATAACTGGGATAGATCCGTCATGTTGTGCGCGCCAGACGCGGTGTTCAGCCCAGATCACCCGAAGCGGCGTCCAGCACATTGAGTGCCAGGGGATTTACTTGAGTTCGAAGAAAGGTGTCAGTAATCACTGAGCTGAGCAGCCAGAATCTTGCGTGTCACGATTCAAATTATTCTTCATCATCGCAGCGAAACTAAAGGTATTTGTGCGCGAACACCAATGGTTAGATAAAAGGGTTTTTTGAGAGAAGAAATTAACAAAAATTTAGGCACAAAGCAAAATGCCAACTCGAAAGTTGGCATTTGCTTACGGGGAAAGCCCCGTATCTATTGGTTGCGCGAGTAGGATTTGAACCTACGACCTTTGGGTTATGAGCCCAACGAGCTACCAGGCTGCTCCATCGCGCGGTATGTAATTATTATAACCTATTCGGCTTTAACTATTTCGCTATCTGGCACTTCAATTGCAACAGGGCGGTCAACGAGTTCAACCAAAGCCATGGGCGCATTGTCACCAACGCGAAAGCCCATCTTCAAAATACGGGTGTAGCCACCAGGACGCGCATTGAAACGAGGTCCCAGGTCATTGAACAGTTTAACGACGCTATCGCGGTCGCGAAGGCGGTCAAATGCCAAGCGACGATTTGCCACTGTGGCAACTTTCGCCAAAGTAATCATTGGCTCAATCACGCGACGCAGTTCTTTTGCTTTTGGAAGCGTTGTTTTGATGACTTCATGCTCAATGAGCGAGTTCATCATATTGCGCAACATTGCCAAGCGATGTGAGCTGGTGCGATTAAGTTTACGTAGTCCGTGTCCGTGGCGCATGGTGCATTCCTTGAGTTATATAACAGACAGCCGTATCAGGTACTGCCCGTGGCACAAAGTCTCTTGAAGAGACTCTCTAAATTCAACGCTTTTCGAGAGCGGCTGGTGGCCAACTTTCGAGCTTCATGCCCAAAGTCAGACCGCGGGAAGCCAGCACTTCCTTGATTTCATTAAGTGACTTGCGGCCCAGATTGGGAGTTTTCAACAACTCATTTTCTGTGCGCTGAATCAAGTCGCCAATGTAATAAATATTTTCAGCTTTCAGGCAGTTTGCAGAGCGGACTGTCAATTCAAGCTCGTCCACGGGGCGCAGCAAGATTGGATCGAACTGCGTGTTTCCGCGAGGTGACGGAGCGTCAAATGCAGCCAACTCACTACCTTCAAGTTGTGCAAATACAGCCAACTGCTCAACCAAGATTTTAGCTGAAGCGCGAACTGCATCTTCGGCAGAAAGAGCGCCATTGGTTTCAATGTCAACAACCAGCTTGTCGAGATCGGTGCGTTGTTCAACGCGGGCGCTTTCAACCGTGTAGCTAACACGCTTTACGGGTGAAAAAGATGCATCCAGAACAATACGGCCAATAGATTTAGTGGGCTCATCCGCGTGACGACGCATGGTACCGGGAACATATCCACGACCCATTTCAACCTTGATTTGCATATCAAGTTTGCCACCTTGAGACAGGTGTGCAATGACGTGATCAGGGTTAATGATTTCAACATCATGCGGCGTCTGAATGTCACCGGCAGTTACCACACCCTCGCCATCTTTACGAAGGCTGAGCGTAACTTCTTCACGATTGTGAAGCTTGAAGACAACACCTTTAAGGTTCAGTAAAATGTTGACGACATCTTCCTGAACGCCATCGATAGACGAGTACTCATGCAACACACCTGCAATCGTTACTTCAGTCGCAGCATAGCCGGGCATGGAGGACAGCAAGACGCGGCGCAGCGCATTACCAAGGGTATGACCATAGCCTCTTTCAAAGGGCTCAAGTGCGACCTTGGCACGATTAGCACCCAATTGCTCAACGTTGATTGCTTTAGGTTTCAGTAGATTATTTTGCATGCAGACTTCCTCTCAATACCCCCGGCTCGTTACACCGGTAAGGCTGACGAAGCACCTGAGATGCAGTGCCCCGCACCTCAGGAACGATTTCTAGTGAAAAACGTGTTGAACCGCTATTAACGCGAATACAACTCAACGATCAACGATTCGTTAACGTCAGCGGCGAATTGGTCACGATCCGGAACAGATTTGAATGTTCCTTCTGCTTTTTCGAGATTCACTTCAACCCAAGCTGGCATACCGACTTGCGTAGCAAGTTGAAGCGCTTCAGCAATACGGTTTTGCTTTTTCGATTTATCGCGAACAGCAATGACATCACCCGTCTTAACCATGTACGAAGGGATATTTACAGACTTCCCATTGACCGTCATTGCCTTGTGAGAAACCAGCTGACGCGCTTCTGCGCGAGTGGAACCAAAGCCCATACGATAAACAACGTTATCGAGACGCGACTCTAAAAGCGACAGCAGGTTGGCACCGGTGTTGCCTTTACGACGGTCAGCTTCTTCAAAATAGCGGCGGAACTGTTTTTCAAGAACACCGTACATGCGTTTGACTTTTTGCTTCTCACGAAGTTGCAAACCGAAATCAGAGGTACGAGCACCAGAAGTGCGGCCATGCTGACCTGGTTTAGAGTCAAATTTAGCCTTGTCTCCGATAGCGCGACGAGCACTCTTCAAAAACAGGTCAGTGCCTTCACGGCGGGATAACTTGGCCTTGGGGCCTAAATAACGTGCCACTTGAACTTCCTTTATGTCATCTGCCGCACAGAAATGCGGGAGCCACCAGCATGAAGCTAGTGGCGGTGGGCTTGTTTAAAAAATTAAATACGACGACGCTTTTGTGGACGGCAACCGTTGTGCGGCACCGGTGTCACGTCAGCAATCATATTAATGCGGATACCGAGAGCTGCAAGAGCGCGAACTGAAGATTCGCGACCTGGACCTGGACCCTTGATCTCTACATCAAGATTCTTGATGCCTTGTTCAATGGCAGCACGGCCAGCAACTTCGGACGCAACTTGAGCTGCAAACGGTGTTGATTTACGTGAACCCTTGAAACCCTGACCACCCGACGAAGCCCAAGACAAAGCATTGCCTTGGCGATCCGTGATTGTGATGATGGTATTGTTGAAAGAGGCGTGAACGTGAGCCACACCATCTGCAACATTTTTACGAACTTTTTTACGGACACGTTGGGCCGCATTATTGGCGGGAGCTTTTGCCATGGTGGTCTTTCAATCCCTGTTATTTCTTCAAAGAAGCAGCGGCCTTACGGGGGCCTTTGCGAGTGCGGGCATTTGTCCGTGTACGCTGACCGCGCATAGGCAAGCCACGACGATGACGGAAGCCACGATAGCAACCAATGTCCATCAAACGCTTGATGTTCATCGTTGTTTCACGACGCAGATCACCTTCAATTGTGAACTGTGCAATCTCGTCGCGAATTTTTTCTAAATCTCCGTCAGTCAAGTCTTTGACTTTCTTGGAATAAGCAATGCCACAAGCTTCGCAAATTTTGCGTGCGCGAGTGCGGCCGATTCCAAAAATAGCTGTTAAGCCAATTTCAGAATGCTGTTGCGGCGGAATATTGATGCCAGCGATACGTGCCATTTTGGTCCTCTAAAACTCTTGCAATTAACCCTGGCGCTGCTTGTGGCGCGGATCAGTACAGATCACACGCACAACGCCCTTACGCCGAATTACCTTGCAGTTACGGCAAATTTTCTTGACCGAAGCCGAAACCTTCATATCATTCTCCTAAAACTGTTTCCATTGTTTCGGCAATAAATAGCACGAAACACCTACCATTACATTCACTTAGCCCTGAAGACAATCCGTGCACGACTTAAGTCGTACGGGGTCAACTCAACCGTGACCTTGTCCCCCGGAAGAATACGAATGTAATGCATCCGCATTTTTCCGGAAATATGCCCGAGAACGATATGGCCGTTTTCCAACTTCACGCGAAAAGTCGCGTTTGGTAGGTTTTCAACCACCTCACCTTGCATCTGAATAACATCGTCTTTTGACATATATACCAATCGCCTTATGAAGACTTGAAATTAGCCTTCTTCAACAGCGATTCATATTGCTGCGACATCATGTAGTTTTGAACCTGAGCCATGAAATCCATGGTCACAACCACAATAATCAAAAGAGAAGTACCACCAAAGTAAAACGGAACGTTGTACTTCAAGATTAAAAATTCAGGCAGCAAACAAACCAATGTGATGTAGATCGCACCGGCAAATGTTAAGCGGAGCAGTATTTTATCAATGTATTTGGCTGTTTGATCACCAGGACGTATCCCAGGAATGAAAGCACCACTCTTTTTAAGATTGTCGGCAGTTTCACGACTATTGAAAACGAGCGCAGTGTAGAAAAAACAGAAAAATATGATCGCTGCAGCGTAAAGCATCACATAGATCGGTTGCCCTGGGGTAAGCGAACCTGCGATATCTTTCAACCAACGCATGGAATCCCCTGCGCTAAACCAGCCAACCACAGTTGCAGGAAGCAAAATGATTGACGAAGCAAAAATAGGGGGAATGACACCAGCCATGTTGAGCTTCAAGGGAAGATGCGACGATTGCCCACCATAAACCTTATTGCCTACCTGACGCCTAGCGTAATTGACCAGTATTTTCCGCTGTCCACGCTCAACAAATACAACAAAGAAAGTGACCAGCGCAACCAACACAACGATGAAGAGGGCAATGATGATGCTCATCGCACCCGTACGAACCAACTCGAGCAAACCGCCAATTGCATTAGGCAAGCCTGCTGCAATTCCGCCAAAAATGAGTATCGAAATACCATTTCCTAGTCCGCGCTCAGTGATTTGCTCACCCAACCACATCAGAAATAAAGTGCCCGCAGTCAACGTGACTACTGCAGTCATACGGAAACCGAAACCCGGTGCAAAGACCAATCCAGCAGAACTCTCCAAAGCAAGCGCGATACCCATCGATTGAAACAAGGCCAAACCAA
>JAZKHK010000026.1:146635-148173 GCA_040385425.1 Pseudomonadota bacterium
ATACGTAACCTAGCAACTGCATGATGATTGATGCCGATATGTACGGCATGATTCCCAATGCAAAAACGGTAAATCGGGATAAAGCACCACCGGAGAACATGTTGAACATGCCCAAAATTCCGCCTTGCTGCCCTTTGAAAAATTGCGCTAGTTGCGCGGGGTCAATACCGGGAACAGGAATATGAGCCCCCACACGGTACACAACCAACGCGAGTAGCAAAAAAACAAGTCGACGACGCAGGTCACCGAATTTGCCAGTTTTAGCCAGTTGAGACGCGTTAGTTGCCACTTGTGAATTCTTTCAATGCCTACTTAAGCGAAGCTTCCGCCAACCGCTTCAATTGCTGCTTTTGCAGCCGCTGTTGCACCAATGCCTGTGAATTTCACGGCTTTGGTAATTTCGCCAGTCTTGATGACTTTGACCACCTTGGCGAGTTCACCCACCAAGCCAGCTTGCTTAAGCGTTACCAGATCGATCTCTGCAGCACCAAGCTGCTCGAGAGCGGTCAAAGTCACTTCGGCATTGAATTTCAGCAGATGCGATTTGAAACCGCGTTTTGGCAAACGACGTTGCATAGGCATTTGACCGCCTTCAAAACCGACTTTGTGGTAGCCGCCTGCACGAGACTTTTGACCTTTGTGACCACGTCCTGCAGTCTTGCCAATGCCAGAGCCAATTCCACGACCGACACGACGCTTGTAGTGTTTTGCACCGTCAGCGGGTTTAATGCCATTGAGTTCCATCATCAACCTCTTAGAGCACTTTGACCAGGTAACTGATCTTGTTAATCATGCCGCGGACCTCTGGCGTATCCACTAATTCACGAGTACTGCGAATTTTGCGGAGTCCAAGACCACGAACGGTGGCACGGTGCGATTCTTGGCAACCAATAGGGCTGCGAACAAGTTGCACGGTAATAGTTTGTTGTGTTGTCATTTCTGAGACTCCCGATTAAACGAAGAGTTCTTCAATGGTCAAACCACGCTTGGCTGCCACTTGCGACGGAGTCGTCGCCTTTGACAATGCGTCGAGCGTTGCACGAACCATGTTGTAGGGATTGGATGATCCATGGCTCTTCGCCACGATATCGGTGATACCGACGACTTCAAACACGGCGCGCATTGGACCACCAGCAATAATGCCAGTACCCTTGGGTGCTGGTGCAATCATCACAGACGCTGCACCGTGCTGACCCATCACCCGGTGATGAATGCTACCGTTTTTGAGAGACATCTTTGCCAAATTGCGGCGTGATTCTTCCATCGCTTTTTGCACAGCTGCGGGCACTTCTTTCGATTTGCCTTTACCCATACCAACGCGGCCTTCGCCATCACCAACCACGGTCAAAGCCGCGAAACCAAGAATACGGCCACCCTTGACCACCTTGGTTACGCGATTGATCGCGATCATTTTTTCACGCAGTCCGTCTTCAGGCCCTTCAGCCTTACCCTGCATTTTTGCTTGAAATTTAGCCATCTTTATTTCCGATCTGCTTAGAACTGCAAGCCAGCTTCACGTGCCGCATCAGCCAGCGCTT
>JAZKHK010000027.1:0-2349 GCA_040385425.1 Pseudomonadota bacterium
TGACCACCATGGCCATGGCGTTCCAGCGCATGTAGGCGCGCAGGCGTTCTTCAATTTCGATGTTGCCAGGGCAACGCTCTTCCTGATCAGGCTCGATGGTGTTCACATAGCCGGTGTTGGCCGAGAACGGCATGTCGATGCTGCTCTGGCGCGCATGCTCCAGCAACTGCTCCAGCAAAAAGTGGGCGCGCTCAGGGCCTTCGGCCTGAATGACGGCGCTTAGGGCGTCCATCCACTCGCGGGTTTCCTGACTGTCCGCATCTTGCGCTGCGGAGCCGAACAAATTCTCGGGAATTGCTGACATGCTTGTCTCCTGGGTTTTTTTAGCTGATCAGACGCGATTTTTATCGCGACTTTTTAATTCTCCCATATTTATTTCATAATTTCAAATAGTGCTGATACGTTTCATATTGAGAAATATGCAATTCAACTTGAAATAGTTTCAACTGCACATCAAAGCAATGTGTCGCCTACACTTAAAACATGCCTTTGCCTCCCCCTATTTCGCTTCCCGAGCCCCTCAACCTGTCACCCGTCACCCAATTGAAAGATTGGTGGCATCGCCTGGCGCCGCAACGGCAGGACCGATTCGCCGTGCTAGCGCCGCTGGCCGCGGTGATGCTGTTTCTGGCCGCCATCGTGGCCGCATTTGCCTATTTAAGACTGGAAGAAATTGACCGCGAACAGGAAGCGGTTCAGCGCGACGTGGAATACACGCAGCAGCGACTGCGTCTGCGCCTGCTGGAGCGCCAGGAGCAACTCATGCGCATTGGGCGCGAAATCTCCAACGGTGAACTGAATGTTGACGAATTCCAGGGCCGGGCCGAGTCGATGGTCAACCAGTACCCGGAGCTGCAGGGGCTGAGCTGGATTGATGAGCGCCGGCGCACCAAAGCCACTTTCAGCACGGCCAGTCTGGCCTCCAATCAGGCCAGCCTGATTGGCAGCACGCTCAAGACCGGCGAGACCGAAAGCACCTACAAACTCGCCCAGGAACTACAGCAACCCATTTATTCACAGAGCATGGCGACGCCGGATGTGCCTGCCGTGTTGCAACTGCACATTCCCTTGAACGACCGAGCGCGTTTGTTGGGGGTGCTGCTGGCGGAATACTCGGTTGATGGCTTGTTTCGCTATGGTGTACCGGCCGAGGTGTCGGCCCGTTACGCGATTTCATTCCACGATGCCAATGGCGGTCTGCTGGCAGGCACCAGCATTCCGGCGCGCAAGCGAACCTCACCCCTACTCCCCTGGGCCAGTCAGCCCAATGCCTATGAGGTGCCGGTATCGCCTGTGGGCAATGGTCTCGTGATACGGGGGCAGGTTTACCGTACCTCGCTGGGGGTGGTCGGTAGCGGGCTGTTCTGGCTGGTCACAGTCTTGAGTGCCATGACGACCTGGATGCTGATCGCCAACTGGCGCCATACCCGGCGCCGCATGGCGGCCCAGCAGGCGCTGATCTCGGAAACCAGCTTTCGCCGCGCCATGGAGAACTCCATGCTAACGGGCATGCGGGCGCTTGATTTGCATGGCCGCATCACCTATGTCAATGCGGCTTTTTGCCAGATGACGGGCTGGAGCGAGTCCGATCTGGTGGGGCAAACCGCACCCTTTCCGTATTGGCCGGAAGAAGATATGGCGTTGCTGAACTACCGACTTGAAGAAGAATTGTCGGGAAAAATCCTGCCTGCGGGCATTCAGATGCGCGTCAAGCGGCAAGACGGCACGCTCTTTGATGCCCGGCTTTACGTCTCGCCGCTGATCGATGCGCGCGGCACCCAGAGCGGCTGGATGACTTCGATGACCGACATCACCGAGCCCAACCGGGTGCGCGAACAACTCTCCGCGTCGCATGAACGCTTCACCACGGTGCTGGAAGCGCTGGACGCATCGATCTCGGTGGCGCCACTGGGCAGCGATGAGCTGTTGTTCGCCAACAAACTGTACCGGCTGTGGTTTGGCACCCAGGCGGACGGGCATTTGCAACTGGTGGCCCAGGCCGGCGTGCCTGAGACGCCGCTCAACGAAGAGTCCCAGGATGACGTGGACGCCTTCGCCGGCCTGCCCGCCAGCTTGCTGCCCGAGGGCGAAGTCGAAAGCGCCGAAATCCATCTGGAGGCCTTGGGCAAATGGCTGGAGGTGCGCACCCAGTATCTGAGCTGGGTCGATGGTCGCCTGGCGCACATGGTGATTGCCACCGACATCACGGCACGCCGCCTCGCCGAGGAACAGGCTGCGGCACAGACCGAGCGCGCCCAGACGGCCAGCCGTTTGATCACCATGGGTGAAATGGCCTCCAGCGTGGCGCATGAACTGAACCAGCCGCTGACGGCCATCAGCAACTATTGC
>JAZKHK010000028.1:0-12898 GCA_040385425.1 Pseudomonadota bacterium
GTCAACGCGGTGGGCGGGGTGCGCATCACCGAGCCGGCGGCCGACTTGGCGGTGATGCTGGCCATCACCTCCTCGCTGCGCGGCAAGGCCCTGCCCAAGGGCTTCATTGCGTTTGGCGAAGTGGGCTTGGCCGGTGAAGTGCGGCCGGCGCCGCGCGGCCAGGAGCGGCTCAAGGAAGCCGCCAAGCTGGGCTTCAGCGTGGCGGTCGTGCCCAAAGCCAATGCCCCGAAAAAGCCGATTGAAGGCCTGACCATCCACGCCGTGGACCGGGTGGAACAGGCGATGGAGGTGGTGCGCGGCCTGGGCTAATTCAAGCTAACTCAACTCAGTTGCGAACGATGCTGTTGCCTGAATTTTTGACCGCATCACCGACATTGAAACCGGGGTCCTGCTCGAATTCAAAATTGCCTTTGTTGCCATTGGCATAGTTCACGCTGACGGTCCAGACCTTGCGGGTTCTGACCCGTTCTTCGATCTTTTTACCGGCATAGGCACCGCCTGCCGCACCGGCAATCGTGGCCAGGTCTTTGCCAATACCGCCACCCACCTGATGGCCCAGCACGGCACCCGCGACGCCCCCGGCAATCATGCCGACCGGGCCGCCTTCGCCTGCCTTCTCGCTCACATGGACGGCCGCTACTTTGCCGCAATCGGCGCAAACCGCTTTGCCGTTTTTGGTGGAACTGGCGACGGGGGCGGCCGCGTTCAATTGGGTTTTGGCCGTGGCGATCGCCTTGTCGTACTCGCCCTTGGCATCGCGCCGGCATTGCAGGCGCGCGTCGGATGAGGACTCGTCGTTGCAAAGTTTTTTATCGTCCGTATAACGCGTCATCGCCTTCTTGCTGTCGGCGGCATATTGCGCTTTGGGGGTCAAAGGAGTTTCGGCCAAGGCCGTCGAAACCATTCCCGAGAACAACAAGCCACTGAGCAGCGCCGCAGAAACTTTTTTCATTTTTGACTCCTGATGTTGAAAAGATGGAATTCCCTGGTGAACCCCGCGGCATCGTAAATCAAAAATAACTATGGTGCCATTCAAATAAAAGGGCATTCCTATCACCCGGGCTGGCGCGGCATGAAACCCGGCTTTTAAGCAAAACTTAATCTGCACTTCTTAGCATGGGTATTCATGGAGGCCTTATGCAAACTTTTATTTCCTACCGACGTATCCTGATCCTGACCGGCGCCCTGCTGAGTCCGCTGGCTTATGCCCTCACGCCCGCCGAGCAACTGGCGGCCTACACGGCCCAGGCCGGAACGCCCGCCAAAGCAGAGCGCGGGCAACAACTCTTCACGAGCAAGCACGGCAAGGACTGGAGCTGCGCTTCATGCCACACCGCCACGCCGACCGTTGAGGGCAAGCACGCCAGCACCGCCAAGCTCATCCACCCGTTGGCGCCCGCCTTCAACCCGGAACGTTTCACCGACCCGGCCAAGACCGAGAAATGGTTTCGCCGCAACTGCAACGACGTGATGGGGCGTGAATGCACACCCGCCGAAAAAGCCGATGTGCTGGCCTGGCTGCTGACCTTCAAACGCTAAAGCGCAATCAACCCACTGGAGAGAACCCAATGTCCTATTCAAACCTCAAGAACATGGCGCTGGCACTGCTGCTGGCCGCAGGCGCGGTGACCACCGCCCAGGCAGACGACCACGGCAGCAAAGGCCCGACCGTGCCCCCCTCCCCCAAATACCTGCAGGAATGCGCCGCCTGCCACATCGCCTACCCGGTCGGCATGCTGCCAGCCGCCTCGTGGCAACACCTGATGGGGTCCCTGAACAAACATTACGGCACCGATGCTTCGCTGGACGCGGCCAGCCAACGCGACATCAGTGACTGGCTCAAGGCCAACGCGGGCACTTACAAACGGGTCAGCGAAGCGCCGCCGCAGGACCGCATCACCCAATCCGCCTGGTTCTTGCGCAAGCACCGCGACGGTGAAGTGCCGGCCGGCGTCTGGAAGCGCGCCTCGGTCGGCAGCGCCGCCAATTGCGCCGCTTGCCATCCTCAGGCAGCGCAGGGCCGCTTCAGCGAACACGACATCAGGATTCCGAAGTAGAACGCCATGACGGATTCAACGATCAAGACAAAAATTCTGGTGTGGGACGCCCCGGTGCGGGTGTTCCATTGGCTGATGGTGCTGAGTTTCGCGGGCGCCTACCTCACAGCCGAGAGCGAACGCTGGCGCCTGCTGCATGTGAGCCTGGGCTACACGATGGGCGGCCTGGTGGCGTTTCGGATTCTGTGGGGGCTGATGGGCACGCGCTATGCCCGATTCGGCAACTTTGTGCGCAGTCCGGCGGCGGTCCTGCGTTACGGGCGCAGCCTGCTGGCGAGGCAGCCGGAGCACCATGTCGGGCACAACCCGGCCGGCGCCTGGGCGATTGTGTTGCTGCTGCTCTCAAGCCTCGCCATCGTCGCCACCGGCTGGGCGGTTTACAACGATCTGGGCGGTAATCGGGTCGAAGAACTGCACGAAGGGGCGGCGAATTTCATGCTGGCCGTGGTGGCGCTGCATGTGGCGGGCGTCGCCGTCTCCAGTTGGCTGCACCGCGAAAATCTGGTGCGCGCCATGGTGACCGGCCAGAAAGACGGGCAACCCGAGGAGGGCATTCGCCGGAGCTGGCGTGCGCCGGCACTCCTCTTGTTGATCGCTGTGCTGGGGTTCTGGTGGCTGCAATGGCAGGGTTCGCTGTCATGATGCGGTCTTTATTGGAGTATGTTGATGCGTATCCTGCTGGCTGAAGATGATCCGATCCTGGGCGACGGGCTGCGGGCCGGCTTGCGCCAGCTCGGTTTTCAGGTGGACTGGGTGCGTGACGGCGTGGCCGCCGAGCGCGAGCTTAGCTCTGCCGACTACGCGGCGGCCGTGCTGGATCTCGGCTTGCCCATGAAAGACGGGCTGGACGTGCTACAGGCCCTGCGCGCCCGCAAAATAGCCACCCCGGTGCTGGTGCTGACCGCGCGTGACGCCGTGCCGGACCGCATTCGCGGCCTCGACCTGGGGGCCGATGACTATGTGGTCAAACCGGTCGATTTGCATGAGCTGGGCGCCCGCCTGCGCTCGCTGGTGCGCCGCGCGCACGGCCAGATGCAGGACACCTTGCGCTGTGGCGAGGTGCTGCTCGAACCCTCGGCCCGGCGCGTCAGCCTGAAGGGCGAGGCGGTGCTGCTGTCCACCCGCGAATTCGATTTGCTGCATGTGCTGATGCTGCACGCCGACCGCGT
Organism: Pseudomonadota bacterium; assembly: GCA_040385425.1. Taxonomy (GTDB): domain Bacteria; phylum Pseudomonadota; class Gammaproteobacteria; order Burkholderiales; family Burkholderiaceae_C; genus Rhodoferax. The sequence goes on from JAZKHK010000028.1 coordinate 3,227, forward strand.
CATGTCGCGCGAGCAACTGGAACAGCAGCTCTATAGCTGGGGCTGTGAAGTGGACAGCAATGCGATCGAGGTGCATATCCACCATCTGCGCCGCAAACTGCACCCGGACGTGATCCAGACCGTGCGCGGCGTCGGCTACACCATGCTGCGCACGCAGGTGCTGGCATGACGCAGGTGCAACCAGGGCAAGCCCCGTTGAAATCCCTGCAGACGCGCCTGCTGGTCCTGCTGCTGGGGCTGGTGACGCTGGTGTGGCTGGCGGCAGCCGTGTTGACCTGGTTCAATGCGCGTCATGAGCTGGATGAACTGCTTGATGGCCATCTGGCCCAGGCCGCCGCCTTGCTGGTGGCGCAGCAAAACACCGTGGAAGACGAGGGCATGATCGATGCCCCTTCGCTGCATAAGTACGCGCCCCGCGTGGTCTTTCAGGTGTTTCACGAAGACAAATTGGTGATGCGTTCGGCCAATGCCGAGTTGCAAGCCATGTCCTCCACGACCCGGGGCTTTTCTACCGTGCGCCTGCACCACGACAAGTGGCGCGTGTTTGCAACGCAGGGCGCCCAGAACGATGTGCAGGTGTTTGTGGGGGAGAAAATTGCCTCCCGCAGCGCGATTCTTTGGGCCGTGATGCAGAGCGTGCTGTTGCCCCTGCTGATTAACCTGCCCCTGTTGGCACTGGCCGGCTGGTGGGCGGTGCGCCAGGGGCTGGCCCCCTTGCGCAAGCTCAGTCTCCAGCTCAGTCAACGGCAGCCGCAGGCGCTGGAGCCGGTGGTGCTCACGGCCATGCCGTCGGAAATGCGGCCGATGGTGGACTCGCTCAACGGCTTGTTCGAACGCATTGAAGTCATGGTGGCGTCCGAGCGCCGCTTCACCGCCGATGCGGCTCATGAGCTGCGCACACCGATTGCCGGTATCCGCGCCCAGGTGCAGGTGGCCTTGGGGGCCGGTACGGACGACGCCCAGCGTCAGCATGCCTTGCAGGCCACCCTGGCCGGCTGCGACCGGGCCACCCGGCTGGTCGAGCAATTGCTGACCCTGGCGCGCCTGGAAACGGCGCCGACGGCCTCGGCCCCTACCTCCGCCACCGCGCTGGACTTGAGCGCGGTGGCGCGCCGCGTGGCCGCCGATCTGGCGCCCATGGCGCTGACACGCCATCAAACCCTGACACTCGACGCCCCGGCGCCCTGCACGATCGTCGGGAATGACCTGCTGATCGGAGTGCTGGTGCGCAACCTGATCGACAACGCCATTCACTACAGCCCGGAAGGCGCGTGCATCCAGGTCAACGTGGCCCTGGACGCCACACACGTTGTTTTACAGGTGCAAGACAGTGGTCCCGGCATGACGGAGCCCGAGATGGCCCGTTTGGGTGAGCGTTTTTTCCGGGTGCTGGGGCATGCGCATCCGGGCAGCGGCCTGGGCTGGTCGATTGTCAAACGGATTGCGGCGGTGTCTGGCGCCCAGGTGCAGGTGAGCCGTTCCGAGCTGCTGGGCGGCCTGGCGGTGTCGGTGCGCTGGCCGGGACAGGGATCGGCTTAATTAAATTTCGCTGCGTACGGCACCGTACAAACACCCGCGTGTCTCGGCGGCATAGTGACAGCGTGGTGTCGGGTTTTCAGAATTTCTCCGAAGACCCGGGTCGCCCCAGGCAGGTATCCGCTACCCGCCCGAACCTTTACAGGAATTACCATGAATGCACTATTGAAAACTGCCTTGGCCGTGGCCGCCGTGGGCCTGGCCGCCCAAGCGAGCGCGCAAGTCACTTTTTACGAACACGACGGATTTCAAGGCCGCTCTTTCACTACAGAAAAACAGGTTGGCAACTTTGAGCGCCAAGGCTTCAATGACCGGGCCTCTTCGGTCAGCGTCACCGGCGAGCGCTGGGAAGTGTGTGACGACAGCCGGTTCCAGGGTCGCTGTGTCGTGCTGCGTCCGGGCCAGTATCCGTCGCTGGCGGCCATGGGCCTGAATGACCGCATTTCATCCGTGCGTCCCATCTACCGGAATATGCGCATCGATGACCGGCGTTATGCACCCGCACCGGTGGTTGCGCAGGTTACCTTTTACGAAATGGAAGGCTTTAACGGTCGCTCATTCACAACCGAAACACTGCTCGACAACTTCCAGCGCAACGGCTTCAATGACCGCGCCTCGTCCATCGTGGTCAGCGGCCCCGGCTTGTGGGAGGTTTGTGAAGACGCCCGCTTCAACGGCCGCTGCGTCGTGCTGCGCCCGGGCCAGTATCCATCGCTGGCGGCCATGGGCCTGAATGACCGCGTGTCATCGGTGCGCGCCGTCAACCGGGACGCACGCTTTGATGACCGCCGTTATGCGCCAGCGCCGCAGGCAGCCGCGCCCGTGGCCGACTTTCGCCGCCGCCATAACGAACGGCTTTATGAAGCCAATGTGACCTCGGTCCGTGCGGTGCTGGGCACGCCCGAGCAGCGCTGCTGGGTCGAGCGCGAGCAAATCGCGCCCGCGCAAACCCAGGCCAACGTTCCGGCGGCCATTTTTGGCGCCGTCATCGGCGGCGTGCTCGGCCACCAGGTCGGCGGTGGCGTCGGCAAGGATATCGCCACGGTGGGCGGCGCAGTCGCCGGGGGCATGATCGGTGCCAACGTCGGTCGGGGCAGCAACGCACAGCCAGCAGTGGCACAGAACGTCCAGCGCTGCGAAGCCGCCACCAGCCAGGCGCGACCCCAGTACTGGGACGTGGCCTACAACTTCCGCAACCAGGACCATCATGTTCAGATGAGCGAACCGCCGGCAGGCCCCACCGTCACCGTCAACGAGCAGGGTGAACCCCGCAAGTAAACCCTGGTTTCAGGGCGTAGCGCAAAACGGCCCTTCGGGGCCGTTTTGCATGGAGATCAATCAAGGCCTTCCACGGGCGACGCCACCAACAAGTTCAGCGTCAGTGCCGCCCCGTAAAATCAGCGTTTTTTGCAAGACCCGCTAAAGGAACCCTCGCCATGAGTTCTCTCCCCCCTTCGATGTCTGACCGCGACGGCAAAATCTGGATGGACGGCCAGATGGTGGACTGGCGCGATGCCAAGATCCACGTCCTGAGCCACACGCTGCATTACGGCTGCGGCGCCTTTGAGGGCGTGCGCGCCTACAACACGGTCAATGGCCCGGCGATTTTCCGGCTCGAAGAACATACCGAGCGCCTGTTCAACAGCGCCAAAATCCTGCGCATGAAAATCCCGTTCACCAAAGAAGAAGTGAACCAGGCGCAGCTCGCGGTGATCCGCGAGAACAAGCTCGAATCCGGCTACCTGCGCCCGCTGGTCTGGATTGGCGACCAAAAACTGGGCGTCTCGCCCAAGGGCAACACCATCCATCTGATGGTCGCCGCCTGGCCCTGGGGCGCCTACCTGGGTGAAGAAGGCATGAAGCGCGGCATCCGCGTCAAGATTTCCAGCTACACGCGCCACCACGTCAACATCACCATGACGCAGGCCAAGGCGGTGAGCAATTACACCAACTCGATCCTGGCCAACATGGAAGCCACCGACGACGGCTACGACGAAGCCATGCTGCTCGACGCCAACGGCTTTGTGTCCGAAGGCGCCGGCGAGAACCTGTTTGTGGTCAAGGGCGGCGTGGTGTACACGCCCGACCTGTCGGCTGGCGCGCTGAACGGCATCACCCGCAACACCGTGTTCCACATCTGCAAGGACCTGGGCCTGGAGGTGGTGCAAAAGCGCATCACCCGCGACGAGGTTTACATCAGCGACGAAGCCTTCTTCACCGGCACCGCCGCTGAAGTGACGCCCATCCGCGAACTCGACCGCATCGAACTGGGCAGCGGCAGCCGCGGCCCGATCACCGAAAAAATCCAGAGCGCGTTCTTTGACATCGTCAACGGCCGCAACCCCCAATACGCCCACTGGCTGACCAAAGTCTGAGACGGCGGCACTTCCTTTAACCAACCAAGATTGACCATGAGCAAAGCAACCATTGAACTACTGGCCCAAGACCTCAACCACCAAGGCGGCCTGCATTGCCCGAGCCCGCTGGCCGGCATGAAAATCTGGGACGGCCATCCCAAGGTGTACCTGGACGTCGGCTTGCATGGCCAAGCCAAGTGCCCTTATTGCGGCACGGTGTACAAACTGAAAGACGGCGAACACTTCGCTGGCGGGCACTGAAGCATTGGGGTCATCCGCCCATTCCTTGATCATTGCGCCCCAGTGGATTGGGGATGCGGTGATGACCGAGCCGCTGCTGCGCCGCCTGGCCGATCGTGGCGAGCGCCTGACGGTCGGCGCACTGCCCTGGGTGGCGCCGGTGTACCTCGCCATGCCGCAGGTGGCCGAAGTCATTGAGTTCCCGTTTGCCCACGGCGGCCTGCAATGGCAAGCGCGCCGCAGTCTGGCGAGAGAGCTCAAAGGCCGGTTTGATACCGCCTACGTCTGCCCCAACTCCCTGAAAAGCGCGCTGCTGCCGTTTCTGGCGGGCATCCCGAAACGGGTGGGTTATCTGGGCGAATCACGCTTTGGTCTGTTGACACAGCGCCTGAAAAACCCGCCCCGCGACCAGCGTCCGCCAATGGTCGGGTTTTACACCGCCCTGAGCGGTGAAACGGACGAGGGCAGCGACCGTCCCCGCTTGCATCTGGATGCCAGCAACATCGAACAAGCGCTGGCTGACATGGGCTTGCAGCGTGGTGGCTACCACGTGTTTGCGCCGGGCGCCGAATACGGCCCTGCCAAACGCTGGCCGGCGGCCCATTTTTCTGAATTGGCGCGCCAGCTTGCCTTGCCCGTGGTCCTGCTGGGCTCCGGCAAAGAGTTTGCCCTGTGCGAAGAGATCGCCGCACCGGTCAACGCCGAGCAGCCCGGGAAATGCCTTAATTTGGCAGGAAAAACGTCGCTAGCCCACGCATTCAGTGCGATAGCCGCTACCAAAAGCATAGTAAGCAATGATTCCGGCCTGATGCATGTGGCCGCCGCTTTCGGGGTCCACCAAGTCGCCATCTTCGGCTCCAGCAGCCCGCTGCACACGCCGCCGCTCAATGAGCACGCCACCGTGCTGTGGCTCAAGACCAAGCCCGCTTACCAGCCACCGCTGGACTGCGCGCCTTGTTTTGCTCGGGAATGCCCGCTCGGCCATACGCGCTGTCTGGTCGACATCACGCCGCGCGACGTACTACAAAATACATAGCTGAACACGCCCTATGGACGGGGGCTAGCGCCTGATTTGGCTCAAAAAAAAGCCACCCAAAGGTGGCTTGTAAAAGTCCCCGAAGGGACGTCGTTGGAAACATGAACTGTCTGAATGCCGGTCTTTCTTGTTGATCGACTGGCCCCAACACTTAATCACTGTGACAGCAGATGGGGTCAACTTTACCGAGCAATACGAGAGGGGTCTATCCCCCATTTGGGGGATAAGGCGCACTTTTTTGCAGGTATTTGCAATTATTTTCACGCTTTACGAAGAAATATCAGTGGCCAACGGCAGTTTCACCACAAAACAGGCGCCGCCTTCAGGCCGGTTTTCGCAATAAACGGTGCCGCCATGCCGCAAGGCGATGGATTTCACCAAAGCCAGCCCCAAGCCAACCCCGCCATCACGCTCGGTCGCGCCGGGCAGACGGTAAAACGGCTCAAAAATGCGCTCGCGCAATTCGAGCGGCACACCGGGACCCCGGTCACAAACGCGGATCACTGCCTGGCTCGCGGTCTTGTCCAGTATCACGTGGATATCGCCCGCCCCATGACGGCGTGCATTCTCCAGCAGGTTGCGCATGACCCGGCGCAGCAACTTGCTCACCCCCTGCACCGGCAGGGCCGACGCGCCCACCTGCACATCCAGTTCAGCGTCCACCCGCGCGCACTCCTCGGCGGCCAGGCCCATCAGATCGACCGACTCGATCGTGCCCAGGTCGGCTTCACGGGCATCGAGTCGGCTGGCCAGCAGAATTTCTTCAATCAACTGGTCCAGCTCGGCAATGTTGCGTGAAATCTCGTTCTTGAACGCTGGCGATGAGGGGGCGCCCATCAGCTCCAGTCCCATGCGGATGCGGGTGAGGGGTGAGCGCAGTTCGTGCGAGGCATTGGCCAACAGCGATTTTTGTGACGCCAGCAAGGATTCATGCGATTTCACCAGGGTCTGAATGCGTTCAGCGGCCTCATTGAAGCGCGTGGCCAGAAAGGCGACCTCGTCTTGTCCAGCCTCGGAGACGCGGATCGACAAATCGCCTTCGCCCCATTTCTCCACCCCGTTTTGCAGCCGCTCCAGGCGGCGCGTGAGTTTGCGAATGATCGGATAGGTCGCCAGCGCCACCGCGATGCCCACCAGGGCCAGCGTCCAGAAAAAGCCAAACGGCGGCCGGTTCCAGGGCGAACTCGGAGGACGCGGCAAGTGCATGTGCACGGTCTGCCCATCGTTCATGCGCACCACAAATTCGGGCCCGCGGCCATATTGCCCGCGGGGGCCGAACAAAGACCGTCCGGTCTCGGGTTCTTCTGCAGGGGGCGCCTCTGAATCGGCGCTCGTGGGGTGCTGGGGACGCGAATGACCACTGCCAATGATTTGGCCGGCCTGATTGCGGATCACCACATCACGCAGCGGCGGCTCCGTGGTGAGCCGCCAGGCCCAACCCACCAAAAATGTCAGCACCGCCACCGCCAGCACCACGGCCAGCCAGATGCGAACATAGAGTTTTTTGAAAAACATGGTCAATCTTGGTGGCGGGCAAACACGTAGCCAACCCCGCGCACCGTGAGAATACGTTTGGGATTTTTGGCATCGATCTCAATGGCGGCACGGATGCGGCCCATGTGCACGTCAATCGAGCGGTCAAACGCATCCAGCTCGCGTCCGCGCACCGCTTCCATGATCTGGTCGCGCGTGAGCACCCGGCCAGCGCGCTCGGCCAGAGCCACCAGCAGGTCAAACTGGTAGGAGGTCAGATCGCAAAACTGGCTCGCCACGCTGACGGTGCGGGCATCGCGGTCGATCTCCAGCGTGCCGAAACGCAGTTGCTTGCCCGCCGGTGGCGCGCCCTCCACGCGGCGGCGCAGCACGGCACGAATGCGCGCCAGCAGTTCGCGCGGCTCGAACGGTTTGGGCAAATAGTCATCGGCTCCGATCTCCAGCCCGATGATGCGGTCCATCGGATCGCCCTTGGCGGTCAGCATCAGCACCGGCACCTGAGCCAAGGCACCCGGCAGCGCACGGATGCGGCGGCAGACTTCGAGGCCGTCCATATCGGGCAGCATCAGGTCCAGGATCACCAGATCGGGCTGCGCCGACTGCAAGGCGTCCAGCCCGCTTTGCCCGTCGCCGGCGTGGCTCACCAAAAACCCGGACTGCCCCAGGTATTCGCTCACCATCTGGGCCAGGCGGGTGTCGTCTTCGATCATCAATAGGTGTTGGGTCATGGTTGCAGTCTATCCCTGGCTATGGTTGGGGGTGTGAGGTGGGGTTGAAGTTTGGGTAAATTTAGGTAAACCTGCGACTTCCTTGCTGGCGCCACGTTTTCCCCCACTCACTCCCCCAGCCCCTCTCTCGCCCCGCCGGGCGAAAGAGGGGGGCCTCATTTGGCCGCGTGTTTAAAGGGGGCACGTTCAATTTGACGGTTGTGAGCGTTGCGTTTCTATGCTGAATTTTTCGGGCTTGGCCGTCACCGGCTCATCTGATCCCAGTTGGCTGTTGATAGCCTGCCCCTCCTGCGTGCAATCAACCGAAATCAAGTGCCAAGTAGCATCGCACCTGCGTCAACGCACGGATGCGCGTGTACTTCATCCCTTAAGAAACAAGGCCAAATGAAGGCTCCCTCTTTCGCCCGGCGGGGCGAGAGAGGGCGGGGGGAGTGAGTGGGGGAAGAACAAGACCTTGCAACCAACAAAGCCCTCAAGAACACTATCGAATTAATAGCTACTCAGGCAAGTACATCAATGGCTAGAACCCGATTTGACTCTTGAAGCCAGCCAAACCAGCACCAACACCGGCACCCCCAGCAACGCCGTCGCAAAAAAGAAATATTGATAGCCGAACGCATCCACATAGCGCCCCGAATAACCCGCCAGAAACTTGGGCGCCAACAACATCATCGAGCTGAAAATCGCGTACTGGGTGGCCGAGTAATTGATATTGGTCAGACTCGACAGATAGGCAATGAACGCCGCCGACGCAATGCCGCTGGACAGGTTGTCCGCCGAGATGACAAAAATCAACGCCGTCAGGTCATGACCGCGCGTCCCCAGCCAGGCAAACAGCAGATTGCTGGCCGCGCTCAACACCGCGCCCAGCATCAGCACGCGCATCACGCCCAGGCGCATCGACAGCACGCCGCCAATGAACGCCCCCACCAGCGTCATGATCACGCCGAATATCTTGGTCACCGCCGCGACCTCGTCCTTGGTGTAGCCCATGTCCACATAAAAAGGATTGGCCATGATGCCCATCACCACGTCGCTGATGCGGTAGATGGCAATCAGCGCCAGGATCAGCAGGGCCTGTTTGCCATAGCGATGCAGAAAGTCGGCAAACGGGTCAATCAGGGCGCCGCGCAGCCACTCGGCCGCATTCCTGGCCACTGGCATCGGGCGACGCAGCGGCTCGGGCGACAGCAGCACCGTCAGCACACCCAAAGACATGCTGGCCGCCATGACCAGGTAGGCGGTTTGCCAGGCGCCATGCTGGTAGCTGGCCAGCCCCGCCACTTCGGCCCGGGCCGCCACCCACAACACGCCAGCGCCGGCCCAGATCATGGCGAGGCGATAACCGGTTTGGTAGGCGGCCGCCAGCGCTGCCTGGCGGTCGGTGTTGGCCGACTCGATGCGAAAGGCGTCCAGCGCGATGTCTTGCGTGGCCGAGCCAAACGCCACCGCCAGCGCGCCCCAGACCACGGGCTCCAGCGCCACCTGCGGGTCATTGAACGACATGGCGATCAGTCCCGCCATCACGGCCAACTGCGCCAGCAGCAGCCAGCTGCGCCGCCGCCCCAGCCAGCGCGTTAGCAGCGGAATCGGCAGCCGGTCCACCAGCGGCGCCCAGACCCATTTGAAGGCGTAAGCCAGCCCGACCCAGCTCAGGTAACCAATGGTGGTGCGGTCAATGCCGGCCTCGCGCAACCAAAAGCTCAAGGTGCCCAGCACCAGCAGCAAAGGCAGCCCGGCCGAGAACCCCAGCAGCAGCATCCGCAAGGTTGGCGGTTCCAGATAAACTTTGAAAGTGGCAAGCCAGGAGGGCTTGATTTGAGAACTGTCGGGAGCATTTGAAGGCATCCGGGAATAATACGCGCAGCCCCGTTTATTTTTTGAGGCCGACCATGAACATCTCCCCGCCCTTCTCCCTGCGTTGGCCGCGTCGGCTTGCGCTGCAAACCGTTACTTTGCTGCTGGCCTTCTCACCCGCCGTCATGCCCTTGGCCATGGCCCGCGACGGCGTGGACGTGGGCGAGAACTCCGCGTTCAGTAAACTGGTGTCGGCCGATACCGTGGAGCGCTCGGCGGCCCAGCAATACGCCCAGATGCTGCAACAGGCGGCAGAAAAAAATGCCCTTGGCGGAAAAAACCATCCTCAAGTGCTGCGTCTGCGCGCCATCGCCAGAAAGATCATCCCCTTTACCACCGTCTGGAACCCACGCGCCCAGGACTGGCAGTGGGAGGTCAACCTGATTGGCAGCAAGCAGATCAATGCGTTTTGCATGCCGGGCGG
>JAZKHK010000029.1:0-8940 GCA_040385425.1 Pseudomonadota bacterium
CGACGTGATCTTCACCAACGTGGCCCTGACCGACGACGGCGACGTGTGGTGGGAGGGCATGGACGAGCCCCCGGCTCACGCCATCGACTGGCAGGGCAAGGACTGGACGCCGCACATCGCCAAGGAAACCGGCGCCAAGGCGGCCCACCCCAATGCCCGCTTCACGGTGGCCGCCACCAACAACCCGGCGCTCGATTCCGCCTGGGACGACCCCAAGGGCGTGCCGATCGACGCCTTCATCTTCGGCGGCCGCCGCTCCACCACGGTGCCCCTGGTGACCGAGGCGCGCGACTGGATGGAAGGCGTCTACATGGCCGCCACCATGGGTTCCGAGACGACCGCCGCCGCCTTCGGCGCACAGGGCGTGGTGCGCCGCGACCCCTTCGCCATGCTGCCTTTCGCCGGCTACAACATGAGCGACTACTTCCAGCACTGGCTGGACATGGAACACAAGCTTGAAGCCACCGGCGGCAAGCTGCCCAGCATCTATTGCGTGAACTGGTTCCGCAAGGGTGCCGACGGCAAGTTCGTCTGGCCCGGTTATGGCGAGAACATGCGCGTGCTCAAGTGGATGATCGACCGCATTGAAGGCCAGGCCCAAGGCGTGGACCAGCTGTTCGGCGTCAGCCCCACCTATGAAGAAATCACCTGGACCGGCCTGGACTTCACCAAGGAACAGTTCAACACCGTGACCAGCATCGACAAAGCGGCCTGGACCGAAGAACTCAAGCTGCACACCGAGCTGTTCCAGCAACTGGCTTACCACCTCCCGAAAGAACTCGAAGAGACAAAAGCACAAATCGAAAAACGTCTGGCGGCCTGAAGGCGGCTGGATTGAATAACTGTCAAGGCGCACGATCTGCGCTTTGACAGAAAAAAGCTCCGGGCGAACATCCCGGGACGAAAAAAAGCCACCGAAACGGTGGCTTTTTTATGGGCGGAAATTAACGCGTGATCAGCGCTCGTTGCGCGCCATGGCGGCGGTCAATTCAGCCATCACACGTGCGTCCGTCTTGGCAATGGCCCACAAACGCTTGTCAGCCCGGGTTTTTGCGACCCGCACCGACCAGGCATCCAGTGAACCCACGGCCGCTACCGCCACCTTGCGGGCCGCTCCGGCAAAAATACCCAGAGCCACAAAGCCGACCACCCACAAAGCGATCCAGGCCACCATCAGGTGCCCGTTGGCCCAGGTATCGATCAACTGATCGGCCACCACCACCAAGGACGACACCATGGCCGCCAGCAGCATGGCGCTCAGGCCTTTGGTGCTGTCAAAGCCGCTGGACTGGGCAGAGTAACGGGGTTGTGTATAGCTGGTCATGGTGAAATCCTTCAATACCTCACCCACACGGTGAGGTCACTGCTGTGATCTTAGGATTTACACCTGTATATATCAAGTTTATATGTGTGATGTTATATATTCACAATAATGATGAACGTCCGCCATGAATTCCACCAACTTCCGCACCCTTGACCTCAACCTGCTCCGGGTTTTCGATGAAATCATGACCGAACGCAGCCTGACCCGGGCGGCGCGCAAGCTCTCCATCACCCAGCCGGCCGTCAGCAATGCCTTGCGCCGGTTCCGTGAAGCCATGGACGATGAGCTGATCACGCGCCACGGCCAGGTAATGGTGCCGACGCCCCGCGCACTGGCGCTGTGGCCGGCCGTGCGCGAAGCCTTGCATCAACTGCAAGAAGTGTTGACCCCCAGCACCTTTGTGCCTGCCGAGGCCAATACCACTTTTGTGCTGGCGATGGCGGACGCGACTGCCGCCAAGCTGATGCCGGACCTGGTGGAAGTCATGGACCGGGAGGCGCCCGGTGTGTCGATCCGGGTGGTGCCCCTCACCACGCGCGACCCGCGCCATCTGCTCGACCTGGAGGCCGCCGATCTGGCCATTGGCTACTTTCCCGCCGTTTTTGCCGATTTGACGGCCCGCGCCCAGGCCGGTGAAGCCGTGGCATTTGCCCATCAGCGCCTGTACAGCGGTGAATACGTCTGCGTCATGCGCCGGGGCCATCCCCTTGACGGCCTGCCGCTCACGCTGGACCGCTATTGCGCGGCCCGCCATCTGCTGGTGAGCTTTTCCGGCCGGCCGTTTGGCTTTGTTGACCAGGCCCTGGCCCTGCTGGGACGCGAGCGTCGCATCGTCCTCACGGTCAACCAGTTTTTTACCGCCGGCAAGGTGGTGGCCCACTCCAACCTGCTGACCGTGCTGCCGCGCCATTTTGTGAGCGTGACTGGCTTTGCAGACCAATTGGTGCTGCAGGAGCTGCCTTACCCGGTGCCAACCGTGCATATCGACGCTCTCTGGCACCACCGCGTCCACCGGGACAGTGCGCATGAATGGCTGCGCGCCACGATTTCAAGGCTGTCCAGCTCGGCCTTTCTGGTTTGACAGCGGCCACGTCCTGCCTGCCCCTTTACACACGCTTACCCGGATGAAGATTCAACTCCTGTCTGACCTGCACCTTGAAGTTCACCCGGCCTGGGTGCCCACTCCCGCACCGGGGGCTGACCTGCTGGTGCTGGCCGGCGATATCGGCTCCTACCAACCGGGCTCCTTGTTGACGGACAGCGACTTTGCGCTGGCCCGTTTTTCACCCAAAAACGGCTGGCCTACACCGGTCTTTTTCGTCCCCGGCAACCACGAATACGACGCGCTGGACTTTGATGTCGCCCACGCCCGCCTGCGCGAAACCTGCGAACGCCTCGGCATCACCTGGCTGGAGCGGGAAGTCATCACCTGGCCCGGGACTCACGGCCCGGCGGTGCGCTTTGTCGGCACCACGCTGTGGACCGACTTTGACGCACTCATCCCCCGCCAGTCAGCCGCCCCTGCACGCGCGCCGACCGGCGTCACTGCGCCCAGCCTGCTGACGCAGCAGCTCAAGGCCCGCGACAAGGCGTTTCGCGCTGCCAACTACTACCTGAAGAAAACCGGCAGCACCCGCCATGGTGCACCCATGCTGGCCGAAGCCGTGCGTGAGCAGGCCTTGGTGTGCCAGGATTGGTTAACCCAAGCGCTGGCCGAACCTTTTGACGGCACCACGGTGGTGGTGACCCACTTTGCGCCCAGCCTGATGAGCGCCGACCCGCGCTACGGCAACACGCCGGGCACGGCCGGTTTCTGCAATGCACTGGACACCTTGCTGCCACAAGCCCAGTTGTGGCTGCACGGCCATCTGCATGCGCCCAGCAACTATGTGAAATCAGGCTGTCGCGTCATCGCCAACCCTTTGGGCTACGCCCGGAAAAACGAACAGTCTGCTTTTCATGCAGATTTGTGCATTGAACTCTGAGGCCCACCCAGCACCTTGACTACACTGCAATTTTAAAAAAGTAAAAACGAGGCGCTTCATGAAAATCCTTCTCGCCGTCGATGGCAGTTCGTACACTAAGAAAATGCTGGCCTACCTGACCACGCATGAACTGTTTACCCAAGGCAACGACTACACCGTCTTCAACGTCCAGCCGGTGCTGCCGCCCCGGGCGCGGGCCGCCGTGGGCAAGGAAATTGTGAACAAGTACTACGCCGAAGAAGCCGAGAAGGTGCTGGCCCCTGTGTCCAAATTCCTGTTGCGCCACAGCATCGATGCCCACAGCAGTTGGAAAACGGGCCATGTGGGCGAGACACTGGCCAAGTTTGCCGACGACGGCAAGTTCGACCTGCTCATCATGGGCTCGCATGGCCACGGCACGCTGGTCAACTTGGTGATGGGATCCGTCGCCACCGAAGTGCTGGCGCATTGCAAAGTGCCCGTGCTGCTGGTGCGCTGAAGACTCAGCGGCTCAGCGACACCGCCGCCGCCGAGGTCAAGGCGCCGCTGAGCGCATCGAGCACCACCGAATCCAGATTCCAGCAATGCCAGTACAGCTCGACCGGCAAGACGTGGGCGGGGGCGACATTCACCAACCGCCCACTGTCCAGATGCGGGCGCACCAGTAACTCCGGCAACACGCTGACGCCCCAACCGGCCAGCACCGCGCGCACCTGGCCCTCAGAGCTGGGCACATACAGCTCGCTCAGGGCCACACGTTTGAGCCCGAACGCGCGCCCGACGAACTCGGCCTGTAAATCATCCTTGCGGTTGAAGGCAATGAAGGGCACGTCGCGAAAATTGTGCGGCGTCACGCCCTCCGGGCAACGTTCTGCGGCATAGGCCGCATCGGCCACCGCCAGATAGCGCATGGCCCCGAGCGGCACCATTTTGCAGCTCCGCAAAGCCTGCTTGAGGGTGGTAACACAACCCAGCACCTGGCCCTCGCGCAGCCACTCAATGGTGAAATCCTGGTCGTCGGTGATGATCTCCAGTCCCAGCCCCTGGCGGGCCAGGGAGGTCAACGCCGGCAAGGCCCAGGTGGCAATGCTGTCGGCGTTGATGGCAATCGAGATTCGCTCCACGTCGCCCCCGCCGCCGGTCGCGCCGGGCGCCAGATCGCTCAGGTCGCGCTCCAGATCGGCCCGCAGCAAGCGCATCTGCATGGCGTGCTTGAGCAAGAGCCGCCCGGCAGAGGTGGCTTTGAGGGGACGGCTACGCACGATCAGCACGGTGCCGACCTGCACCTCCAGCGAGCGCAGGCGCTGCGATACCGCCGACTGCGTGATGGAGAGGCGCACCGCGGCGCGTTCAAAGCCGCCTTCTTCCACGATGGCGGCCAGACATTCCAGGGCGTTGGGGTCAAACGTATTCATATCACCTGCCTTAATAAGAATGTCTAATGTTTTTTAAAAGAGTTTAATTTTACTGTTCTAGCTCCGCGACATCAGCGACACTGCGGCAGATGAAAATCATCATACTTGGCGCAGGCATTATTGGCGTTAGCACCGCCTGGCATCTTTTGGAACGCGGGCACGAAGTCACCGTGGTGGAGCGTCAACCCGACGCCGCCATGGAAACCAGTTTTGCCAACGCAGCACAAATCTCGGTCAGTTATTGTGAACCCTGGGCCAACCGCGACGCGCCGCTCAAAGCGCTGAAGTGGATGTTCAGCAAAGAAGCCCCCCTGCTGTTTCGCCCCCAGTTGGACTGGCAGCAATGGCGCTGGGGCGCACAGTTTCTAAGCCAGTGCAACGACACCGCGTTCGAGCGCAACGTGCAGCAACTGGTGGCGCTGGGCGCTTACAGCCATGCCGCGCTCAAAGACCTGGTGCGCAGCACCGGCATCGAGTACCAGCGGCTGGAACACGGCATTGCCCACTATTACACCGACCAGAAATCATTCGACACCGCAGGCGACGCCGCCGCCTTGATGCGCAAGTACGGCGTGTCGCGCCGGGTGGTCAGCCGTGACGAGTTGCTGCGCATTGAACCCGCCTTCCAGCCCTTTGCGCACCGCATTGTGGGCGGCACCTTCACCGCCAGCGACGAGTCGGGCGACGCCCGCGTCTTCACCCAGGCGCTGGCCCAGGCCTGCATTGCACGGGGCGCCGAATTTTTGTACGAGCATGAGGTAGTGCAGTTGAACCAGCGCGATGGCGCTATCGATTCAGTAGCTGTCCGCGCATGTTCCACGGGGGCTAGAGTCCAAAATGATCAAAAAATTGTACGAAATCTGAAGGCTGATCACTTTGTAGCTGCCTGTGGCTCCTACACCGCGCCGCTGCTGCGCACGGTCGGCGTGGACCTGCCGATCTACCCGGGCAAGGGCTACAGCGCGACCTTCAAGATCCTGCGCCCCGAGGCCGCTCCCCTGGTGTCCATCCTGGACGATGAAAAGAAAATCGCCATCAGCCGCCTGGGCGACCAGTTGCGCGTGGCCGGCACGATCGAGATTGGCGGCTACGACCTGACGCTGGACTCCCCGGTGGCGCGCGCGCGCTGCCAGATGCTGTCCAACCGGATCGAATCCGTGTTCCCCGGCGTGTGCGACACCCGCAACGAGGCGCAAGGCGGCGAACCCAATTACTGGACCGGCCTGCGCCCCGCGACGCCCACCAATATCCCCTACATCGGCCAAACCAAAGTGAACAAGCTCTGGATCAACGCCGGCCACGGCACGCTGGGCTGGACCCACGGCGCCGGTTCCGGCAAGGCGCTGGCCGAATTGATTTCAGGACAGCAGCCTGAAATGGCTTTCAGGTTTCATGGTCACGTCGCCGCATAAAACCAAATAAATACCAATAAATAACTAAATTCATCAAAATATATCAATAATTGGTTAAAATTCACCTAGATTTTCCGCATTAAGACTTTTGACCAAGGGCAGGGCGCACTTGGGATGCGAGAAATCATCAAGGTGAATTCATGAACCAAATCGCTGCCACATCCTTTAAATCAGCAGTTGCCTCGAAACAGGAGGCACCGGCCATGGCCATCCGCGAATTCCTCACGTTCCAGTTGGGAACGGAGGAATATGGCATCGACATCCAGCGCGTGCAAGAAATCCGCTCCTATGAGGAGCCCACGCGCTTGTCCAACATGCCCGGCTTCATCAAAGGGGTGGTCAACCTGCGCGGCGTGATCGTGCCCATTCTTGACTTGCGCATCAAGTTCAACCAATCGCAAATCCGCTACGACAGCTTCACCGTCGTGATTGTTCTCAACATTGGCCGCCAAGTGGTCGGCATGGTGGTCGATGGCGTGTCTGACGTGCTCACGCTCACCTCCGATCAGTTGCGCCCTGTGCCAGAGTTTTCCACCACCATTGACAGCGATTACCTGCTGGCCATTGGCTCGATTGCCGAGCGCATGCTGATCCTGCTGGATATCGAAAAACTCATGACGGGTGCCGAGATGGGTCTGGTTACGCAAACGGTCGAGCAACAGCAATAAACCAATTCATTCTCAGGTATCTCATGGATTTTTCTAAATTTAATGTCTTGGTGGTTGATGACTTTGGCACCATGCGGCGTATCGTGCACAACCTGCTGCGGGACGCGGGCTTCGGCCCGATCACGGAGGCCGAAGATGGCGCCGAGGCCTTGCGCAAGCTGGAAAGCGGAAGTTTCAACTTTGTTGTCAGCGACTGGAATATGCCCAACATGACCGGTCTGGAACTGCTCAAAGTGGTACGCACCACACCGCGTCTCAAAAATCTCCCCTTCCTGCTCATCACGGCAGAGGCTCGCAAGGAAAACATCATTGATGCGGCGCAGGCCGGGGCTGATGGCTACATCGTCAAACCATTCACCTCCGCCACCCTGAGCGAAAAAATCGCAGCCATTCTCACGCGCAAAGGCCTGGTATGAGCAAGCCCCTGCCCTATGTGGGACTGAACCCGGATGAGACTTTTGAGCGGCTGGGACATATCACCCGGCAATTGCACGAAGCCATGACCGCACTCGGACTGGATCAAAGCCTGCACGAAATCACGCAAGAAATACCGGATGCCCGAGATCGCCTCAGCCACGTCGGGCAAATGACCGAATCGGCCGCCAACAAGGTGCTCAATCTGATCGACGTCGGTCAGCCCCAATGTCGCACCTTCAAGCAAGAAAGCCAGGCCATGGCCGACGCCATTGCGCAGTTGCGCCAAAACAAAACGCCCTGCAGCGCCGAGGTGACCGACGTGCTGGCAACGTGTCAAATGTTCGGCACCGAGGCGGTGCAGTTTGCCAACGCACAAAGCACAATTCTGGGTGAAATCATGATGACCCAGGACTTTCAGGATCTGTCGGGGCAGATCATCAAGAAAGTTATCGAAATCATCAGCCTGACCGAGCAGCAATTGCTGGGCCTGCTGATGCACAGCGCACCCGAGCGCCTGGGCAATGTCATCAGCCCCAAAGCCGGTCTGGCCGGCCCTCAAGTACCTGACAAGGCGCTCCAGCAAGGCGACGTGGACGACCTGCTGGCGTCGCTCGGGTTTTGAATTGAACCGCTATGAATAACTTGAAAATTTCGACACGCTTGATGATTCTGGGCGGTTTCATGTCCGCTTTGACGATTGTTCTTGCCGGGTTGGGTCTCTTCGGCATGGGCAAGACCAATGGGGCCCTGCATTCTGTCTACGAGAAACGGACGGTGCCTACGGAGCAACTGGGCAGCATAGAAGCGAAGGTACTTGCAAATCGGTTGGCGCTGACAGCGGCACTGCTTACGCCGACTCCCGAAGTCATCGCCGCAAGCGCGGCCACCGTGGAAGCCAACACAGTGGCAATCGCCACGACATGGACGGCCTACATGGCCAATCACCTGATGCAAGAGGAAGCCCGACTTGCTCAAGCCACCGATGAAGATCGTCAAAGATTTTTGCAACAAGGCATTCATCCTGCGCTCGTGGCTTTGCGCGCGAACGATTTGAAAGAAGCCCAGCGTCTGGTGTCAGAAAAAGTTGACCCTTTGTACGCGCCGTTCAACAAAGGCATTGAAGCATTGATTCAGTTCCAGGTTGACCAAGCCAGCAAGGTCTTCCATCAAGCCGATACACGCTACGACACGATTCGCATCATCTCCATCGGGATCTTCATTGGCGGCATGCTGATGTCGGGACTGTTCAACCTGTTTCTCTCTCGCTCCATCATCGGCCAACTTGGCGGTGAGCCCGCTGAAGCCAACCGTGTTGCACAAGCTGTTGGCACAGGCGATCTGAACGTCCGCATCACGCTGAAGCAAGGAGACAACTCCAGCCTTTTGGCCTCACTCAAGTACATGCAGGAAAATCTGAGCAAGGTGGTTTTCCTTGTACGCCAAGGCTCCGAAACCGTGGCCACCGCCAGCACCGAAATCGCACAGGGCAACACCGACTTGTCCGGTCGCACCGAGAGCCAGGCCAACGCACTGGAAGAAACCGCCGCCTCCATGGAGGAACTCAGCTCCACCGTCAAACAGAACGCCGACAACGCCCGCCAAGCCAACCAGCTCGCCGTGAGTGCCTCGACGGTCGCCGCCAAAGGCGGCGAAGTGGTTGGCCAGGTGGTTGACACCATGAAGCACATCAACGACAGTTCCAAGCGCATCTTCGACATCATCAGCGTGATCGACGGCATT
>JAZKHK010000030.1:0-64964 GCA_040385425.1 Pseudomonadota bacterium
TTTGAAAGACCTTTGACGTCGAATTTAAGCGACCCGGTCGGGCAGACGTCCACGCACAAGCCGCAACGTGTGCAGTCGGGTCCAATGGTGACTTCGGTGTCAACGGCTCGGCCTTTGATCACGGTTTCCAGCACATGGGGCACCAGACACACCTTGCGGCAATCGCCTTCGTGAAAGCAGCCTTGCAGCGTGTACTTGATGCGCACCGGAGACAGAATGCCCACTACACCATAAGTCAGACCAATGGGACAGGCATAGCGACACCAGGCGCGGCGCGAGATGGCCACTTCAAACAGCAGCAGTGCCAGCACCCAAAGCAAGGCCAGGCCCGGGCCATAAATCAGCGCGCGCGACAGGATGCCGGTCGGCGAAATGGCTTCAAAAACGGTATAGCCGGTGCCGAAGGCCGCCGCCGCAAACACGACCCAGAAGTAGGTGCGCAAACCCCGGCTCATGGGCTGGTCGGACACCAGTTTCTTGCCCGCCATCCACAAATGCAGTTTCTCGGCCCATTCGGCCAACAGGTGGTAAGGACAAACCCACGAGCAAAAGGTGCGTCCCCCCAACAACATCCAGAACGCCATGATGGTGAGCGTGCCGATCACCAGATTCACGATGATGTGCTTGTGCGCCAGCATGACCTGTAGCGCAGAATTCAGGTCGATCAGGTGAAAGCCGACGAAGCGCGAGGCGGTCAGTGCACCTTCAAGAATCTGGATGTCAAAGCCGAAGGACACCGCGAACAGCAGGTTGGCCGCCACCAGCACCGCCCAGCGGCGATTGCGCCAGGTGTTGGTGTGCGGTGTCTCGTGCGCCTTCAGGATGGTCGCGCGAACTTCGGCTTTGTTGGCCATGCGTTTGAGTTCGTGCGCTTGCTGCGCACGCTCGGTGATGATGGTGGGCCGTGTTGGCTCGCGACCGAACATGATCGCGATTTGTTCAAAAAAGCGTTGCCAATGGATGTTCTTCATGTCTTCCAAACCTCCCGAGCTTCGATCACGATGCAGGCTTGCTCAACTGGGCAAACCATCTCACACACGCCGCATCCCACACAGGGTTCATGCACCACGGGTTGGCGTCGGGTTTTTCCGTCTGGCGTGGTCAGTGTTTCCATGGAAATAGCGCCACCAACGGGGCACTCACTCACGCACAGGTTGCATTCCTTCACGTCGTAAGGATGGTCGGCGACCGCAATGGGTTTCCAGCGATTGACATCCATGTAACGCATGCGGCCTTTGAAGTCAGCACCACGAGTCTGCCCTTTGAACCCCTTGCCTTGCGTGGCCAGACAGGCTTCGGGTCGTGTCAGCCGCGCCACGCCCATGCGCTCTTTCAGATTCAGCGTGGGTTCCGGGTCTTTTTCCTTGGCTTTGAGGATGGGCTTGGCCGCCAGGCTGGCACCGGTCCGCACCAGTAAAAAACCGGGCTTGTCGTAAGCCAGTGAGCCGGTGGGGCAGGCCAGAATGCATTGCACGGCGTCGCAGGAGAAGTCGCAAGCCTGCTGACGCGGATCAATGTAGGGCACGCCGACGCCAAATCCATCCACCAGATCTGCCAGCTTGATGGCCTGTACCGGGCAGACCTGCACGCATTGGCCGCATTTGATGCAGGAGCCCAGCAGGTCTTTCTCGTCCAGGGCACCTGGTGGCCGCAACCGTTTTCTCTGCGCGTAAGCCAGTGGCAGGTAGCCCGACAGTGCTGCACCGAGCACCCCACCGGCCAACAGCGCGGTACGTAACCAGCGACGACGATCCTGACGCGTCAGGCGTGGTTTCGATGTCTTGACGGGCTTGGCGTCAGGTGGGGAGTCGCTCATCCGGGTTGCCCTTTCGGTTTGACAAAGCGTGGTCGTTCATCTTTGAGCGTGAGCTCGGGTGACGAGAACGGGGCCAGTCGCTCAAGAAAATCCAGCAGTTCCATGACAGGGGCGGTCTTGAAAAAACGTGCCGTTGGCATCTCAATCCAGATTTGGTCCGCGTAGGCATACAACTCATAAGGTGTATCGCCCAAGCCGTCATGGTCGCGGTCGAAACCTGTGTAATCGTCCCAGTAATTGCCACGCCATTCGTTGAGACCTGCCTTGCCGCGCCCGGCTTGCACCACGTTGGTCAGGTTGCCTTCAAACACGTTGTCGGTGACGATGTTGCCACCGAGTTCGCTGGTGAACTGTATGGCGATGCCGTTGTAGGCAAAGCGGTTGTTCTTGATGAACATTTTGCTGTCAGGTTGAAACGGCGACAGGTCTGAGCCGATGCCCACTGCGCAATAAATGATCTCATTGCCTTCGATGACCGCATTGCTGGACTCTTTGAAACCAATCGCCATGCCGGTAGCACCGGTGGCATGCGAGATCAGGTTGCGGCGCATGACACCGCCCTCGGTGTACATGAAGTAAACCCCGACCGCGTTGTCGATAAAGCGATTGTCTTCAATGAGATTGTCCTTGGCGAACATGAAGTGAAGCGAGTAGCGACTGCGCGTGCCGAAATTGTGTTGGTAAATGTTGTCGTTGGAATACCAGGCCACCATGTCACGCGAATCGGTAACTTCGTTGTGTTCGATTAAATTACGGTGGCTGTACCACAGCCGCAATCCGTCACCGCGCAAACCAATGTCGAACGGTTTGGAACGAACTTTGTTATGACGCAACGTGTTGTCGTTGGCTTGCTTGAGATCGATGCCGTTCAGACAGTTGTCTATGATTATTTTTTCGATGAGATTGCGGTGACCCCGCACATCGAGGCAGGAGTCGTCCGTGTCGTGGGAGTCACCGGAGCCCGTCAGGTGCAGACCACTCAGGGTCGCCCCATCGGTTTCCAATGAGAAAACCGTTCCCTTGTCACCTGAATCGATCGTTACCTTTCCTGCACCTTCAATCGTCAGTGGTTTGTCGAGGTGAACAGGTCCTGCATAGGTTCCCGCAGGAGGGCGCAACACGGAGCCTGCTGGCGCAGCATCCACCAATTCCTGGAACGGTTTTAAAGCATGGATGCGCTTGTGGCGCTCGGACAGCATGAAACTTGGCTTGGGTCGATCTACGTTGACACGCGGTGCAGTTGACATGTCGGCAGTGGCGCCCAACGCCGGGGGCTTGCCCGGTTCGTCGTCGGGCTCCGTGTTACGCGCCAGCAGCAGCGACGACACCAACAGCAGCAAGGCCGGCAGTAATGAGAACCAGCGTCTAGTCTTCATGCTGTTTAACGTTCTGTATCTTCACGCATCTGACGGCGACGCAGCAATAAGGCCAGCATCAGGCAAACGAAGGTGACCACCAACAATCCATAGCCCCAATAGGGATAAGAGTAGGTAGAAAACTGTGCCACTTTGCCTTCGCCAAAGACGGTTGGCATAAAGGGCTTGACCGTGAAGGCGCCCCAAGGGTGCATGTTGTGGCCAAAGAACCAGAGCCAGCCCGCGTACTCAATGACGAAGTAGAGGGGCAAGAGGCCAGGCACCAGCGCCAACAGCAAGGAGAATTTGCGGAACTTGGCGACACCGGCCACCACGACGGCCATCGCTGCAATCAGTCCTCCCATCATGATCTTGCTGTACAAATTGACGTTGTCACCCCAGACCTGAATCCGGGCGGGCTCATTGAAAAAAGTGGCAGCTTCGGCCGTGTAGTCTTTGATATGGCTTGCCAGATGGCCCAGCACAAACTGGTCGACCGCCATCCAGGCCGCCACAGCGGTAAAACCGCCCGACAACACCAGCAAGCGGCGCTTGCCGGCTGGTGTCATGAAGCCCACCAGCATCACGGCAAAGAAGCCGAAGAAGAATTTGGCCAGAGGCTTTTCCACAGGCGCACCTGTGGCGATAGGAAACATGCCCACATAGTGGTTGATGGTGTTCATCTCGTGCACGCAATCCAGACCGGCAGCATCCTTGTTGACGTCTTTCTTGGCGTCCAGGATCGGGTTGTAGCGCTCCGAGTCGGGGCCCATGTCGGCTTGCATGGTCTCTGATCCCATGCGCGTGCTGGCGCCTACCGCGCTGCAACCGTTTTGTACCCCGTTAAAGTGAAAGTGAATGCGGATGCCATCCGGAAAAGCATCCTTGGGGTAGTTGGGTGCAGTGAGCGAGACCCACCATATCGGTGCGAAAAAGGCTGCAATCATGGCCACTAGGGCAACCATGGTGAGGACCGTGATCAATCGATTCTGTTGGGTCTGCAAGTTCATAGTGGTGACTTATTTCTTTTTAGAGGTCTTGGTTGCTGCAGCAGGCGCCGCCTTGCACATCGATCCAGGCATGGACAGGCTGGACTGATAGGCCGAGATGGCAACCAGTTGTGCGTTGTCATATTTCTTGATGATCTTCACCATGTCAGGATTGGCGTTGCGGCGTTTGCCGTCACGAATTTCCGTCATCTGACGCAAGAGGTACTTGTAATGCTGGCCAGCCAGCACAGGGTAAAACTTGTCCTTGACGCCTTCACCGTTGGCTTTATGGCATTCGATGCATTCTTTTTCGTACATCGTCTTGCCGTCGGCAATCTGCTTGGCCGCATCAGCACCTTCGTACATGCCATGGTTTACCGGAATACACAGGCTTTCGATGTAAGCCGACACATTGGCCAGTTCCTGGGCATCGGTCAGCTCTTTGGCGAACGGGTACATCGTCGGGTTGTCACGCAGGCCGGCGCGAATGTCGGCCATCTGCTTGATCAGCACGGTTGTGTGTTGACCTGCGAGCTGCGGGAAGGTGCCGTCTGTGCGACCCGCACCGGAGGGCAGGTGGCAGGCGCCGCAAACTTCATAGCCTTCTTTGCCGTCCTTGACGGAACCTTTGAGTTTGAGGGCCTCAATTTTTTCGCCTTCCTGGGCGTTCCAGTGGTAGTCGCTGGATTCGATGCCAGCCTGCTTGGCAGCAGGAGGGCCACCGGCCAGGGTGATGGCGGGGGCGAAGGCTAGCGCCAGGGCCAGCGCGATAATTTTTTTCATGTCATTTACTCCAGATGTATAAAGTGCGAGGGCTGATTACTTGAGTTTGGAGAGGTACTGGGCAATTTCCTTGATGTCGTTGTCGGTCACCAGTTGATCGCCTTCTCCATTGACCATGACGCCCTTCATGGCGGCGCTGCTGCCGTTGGCGCGTGCACCGCTCTTGATATCTTTCATTTGCTGCTCAATATAGGCGGCATTTTGACCAGCGAGCTTGGGATAGGCACCCATCAAGGGTTTTTTGCCTTCTTTGCCATGGCAGGCGATGCAGGTTTTTTCTGCATACAACGCAGCCCCATCGGCCATTACCACACTGGAAGCCATGACGCTCAGTGCCGCTACTAAAAACAATTTTGTCTTCATGGTTTCATACTTTCCAAATAACTACGGGGAGTCGAACAAATCGACTCCCCGGTAGCAGGTTTACTTCAAATAGATTTACTTGACTTTCTTGGCGCCGTTTTGCTCAAGGAAAGTTTTGGCCCGCAGACCCAGGTCAGCGGTTTTGACTTGGTACTGCCAGACTTGCTCAGCCCACAGATTGGCGTTTTCCCAGTCCTTCTTGGCGGCAGCAGCTTCGTGCTTGACCTTGATGTCCTTGGTTTTGCCAAGTTGGTCAAATGCATCTTCCACCATGGCCACGACTTCAGGGAAGTCTTTGTAGTTCACGCTGGTGATGTAAGCCACCACGGAGTCAATGATGGCTTGGGTGTCAGCCACTTTCTTCACGGTTGCCTTGTAGTCAGCTTCGGTGTAGTTCTGAGCAGCCAGACCGGTCTTAGTGGCTTTCCAGCCCTTGGGCTTGACCAACAAGTAACCTTGCATTTCCAGATGCAGTGCCGAGCAGAATTCCGTGCAGTAGTACGGATAGACGCCTTCCTTGTCAGCCTTGAACTTGACGGCAACCGTCTTGCCTGGCTCAACCGATGCATGCACGTTGAAGGTGCTGACGGTGAAGCCGTGGGTTTCGTCCTGAGCGCGTTCCAGGTTGGTCAGGTTGATCGTCACTTCGTCGCCGAC
The DNA here is from genome assembly GCA_040385425.1 of Pseudomonadota bacterium. Taxonomy (GTDB): domain Bacteria; phylum Pseudomonadota; class Gammaproteobacteria; order Burkholderiales; family Burkholderiaceae_C; genus Rhodoferax. The sequence continues at coordinate 5,964 of JAZKHK010000030.1, forward strand.
TTCAACTTCGATGGTTTCAGGCGTGATGTGCGAGCGGATCAAAGTGCCAAACACTTCAACCTTGTTGCCCTTTTTCACAATACGCTCTTCACCGGCCTTGGTTGCGCCAGGATGTGGCTGATCCGTACGGCTGTCAGTACCGACTTTGTAACGCACTGCTGGTTTGAGCTTTTTAGCGTCAATGGCCACGACATAGTGCGGTTCACCCAAAGGCACGGGCATGTCGTAAAGCAATTGCATCTTGTCACCGCTGATATCGATCAGCTGGTGATTTTGTGGATGCAATGGGCCCACGGGAACGAAGCGATCAATAGCCAGCTTGTTCAGTGCCACCAGGTACTTGCCAGCCGGTTTGCTGGAGTCGCCTTCCATCGTCATCAAGTGACCGATGTTGTAATGAACGCTGACCTTGTCGAGCACTTTGCCTTCGCAGTAATTCCACTTGGCAACTTGCGAGTCCACATAGAGCGATGTGTAGGCAATGCAGGGCTTGCTGTCATATTGGGTATGCAGCGGGCCCAGGCCGAGGGACACTTGCGTGGCAACTGCGTCCTTCATGGCAATCACAGGAATGCCGTACGGATCTTTGGATTCAAATTTGCCAGCCTTGATCGCAGCTTGAATTTTCTCGAAAGAATAGACAGAAACGTGCGTGTCGAGCTTGCCCGCAACGATGATCTTGGTGCCGTCTGGAGACACGTCGACACCGTGAGGTGACTTCGGCTCAGGAATCAGGAACAAAACACCTTCCTTGACCGCAGTTTCCATCATCAGCACGTTGTGGCCGTTGATTTTCTTGGCTTTACCTGCAGCCACCAACTCGGCAGCTTTCTTCCAGTTGATTACGTGCATGTAATCAGTGTCTTTGGCCGAGCAACCTGCCTCATAAGGTGGGCGACCTTTTTCGATACCACCCACGTAACGCTCGGAGCAGAACGAATTGGTGAATGACCAACCTTCGGATGGGCCCTTGCCCGCGTCAGACAAGTCTTGCGAATAGGGAGGCAACTCCAGTGAGAAAGATTTTTCTGGCTGAATGCGACCTTCCTTGCGGTCAAACTTCCAATAAGTGATGCCGCCGCGGTATTTGTCGTTGAACTCTTCCAGCGGGTAGAACTTTTTGTTCTCGAGCGGGGCTGCGTACTGGGCCGCCTCGATCACGTATTCGCTGTTGGTGGTGACAAAAGTGCCGCCGTGTTCAGACTTGAAAATCGGGTTGACAACAATTTGCTTGGTTTCGAAGTCACGCAAATCAATCACGGCGATGCGTGGATTGGCCTTGTCATTGATGAACAGGAATTGACCGTCGTACTCGCCATTGGTTTCGGACATGGCTGGGTGGTGCGTGTCACCCCAGGTGATGTCCTTGCCGTCGATGCGACCTTGTTGGAGAACTTTCTTGGAGCTTTCATCAAAGCCATAGCCTTGCCATGGTTCTGGCGTAAACACACCGATGTATTTCAGAATACGCATCGAAGGGATGGCATAGACAATAACCTGACCTGATTGACCACCCGAGCTGAAGGCGACAAATTCGTCACGCTTGCCGGTAGGGACATAGGTTTTGGCCGCAGCCAACAAGTCTTGCTGGCTCAGCCCGCGCTGCTTCATGACGTCTTGCAACGTGTCAGCCGACCATGCCGCAGTGGTAGCCAGGCCCATGCCTGCCGCTACCAGTGAGACAGCCAGTTTGCTCAATCTCTTCATTCGCATTTCTCCTAGTTAGGTTACGTTAATGCCACTCAAGTCACAGTCGGCGGCATTGGTCGTCGTGCTGATTCTGGCTGAGGGTGAATAACGAAAACTATTCTAGGAAAGCGTTTTAAAAAGCGACTTAATGCAGGTTAAGTTTAATGAGCGAATCAATATTCAAGGGGTACTTCGCGATAAATAAATTGATTTCGTTTGAGTTGCGTGAATACCTTGAACCAACCCGGCACAAACCCTAATGGTCTGGATCACGATATTCCACAATGATCTCCATCTGACTTAAGGCAGGTTAAGGACACAGCCCTGAAGCCCGCTAGACAATTCACTCGCTCGAAATCAATAGTTTCAGCCTTGTCCGAGCCAAATCTTTCACTTATCCGGTGGTTTGGCTGTCTTACATAACGGAGTACAAAACATGAAATTTCCTCGTCTTTCCAGCGTTGCTGCAGTCGTACTACTGTCAGGTATGGGTATTTCTGCGATCGCTCAAGATCAGAGCCCTGTCGCCCCGACCATGACAGCAGTTGAAAAAGAAACTGCCAAAAAGATTTATTTCGAACGCTGCGCGGGCTGCCATGGCGTTTTGCGCAAAGGTGCTACCGGCAAAAACCTGGAACCGCATTGGACAAAGACCGCCAAGGATGGCACCAAGACCGAAGGCGGAACACTCAGCCTGGGTCAATCCCGCCTTGAGAAGATCATCGGCTACGGTACTGACGGCGGCATGGTCAACTTCGACGACATCCTGACCAAAGAAGAGTTGTCCCTGATGGCGAAGTACATCCAGAACACGCCTGACGTACCGCCTGAGTACAGCTTCAAGGACACGATGGATTCCTGGAAGGTGATCGTGCCGGTCAAGGATCGTCCGACCAAGCAGATGAACAAGTACAACCTGAAGAACATGTTCTCGGTGACCTTGCGCGATGCCGGCGAAGTGGCCCTGATTGACGGCGATACCAAAGAAATTCGCAGCATCGTCAAGACCGGTTACGCGGTGCACATTTCCCGCATGTCCAAGTCGGGTCGCTATGTTTACGTGATCGGTCGCGATGGACGCTTGTCCCTGATCGATCTCTGGATGGAAAAACCAGCGGTCGTCGCAGAAGTCAAGATTGGTTTTGACGCGCGCTCCGTGGATACCTCCAAGTTCAAGGGCTTTGAAGACAAGTACGCCATTGCTGGAGCCTACTGGCCCCCACAATACGTGATCATGGACGGTGACACACTGAAGCCACGCAAGGTCGTGAGCACCCGTGGCATGACAGTTGATGGTGAATACCATCCTGAGCCACGCGTAGCCTCGATTGTTGCGTCTGAAATCAAGCCTGAGTGGGTTGTGAACATCAAGGAAACCGGACAGATCTTGTTGGTGGATTACTCGGACATCGAGAATTTGAAGACCACCACCATTGCTTCGGCCAAGTTCCTGCATGACGGCGGTTTTGACGCTTCCAAGCGTTACTTCCTGGTGGCCGCCAACGCGTCCAACAAGATTGCTGCCGTCGATACCAAAACCGGCAAGCTGGCGGCCTTGGTTGATGTGGCGAAAATTCCGCATCCTGGTCGCGGTGCGAATTTTGTGCATCCGAAGTTTGGTCCTGTCTGGGCAACCGGCCACTTGGGTGCCGATGTGGTGACCCTGATCAGCACGCCTTCTGATAATCCGAAGTTTGCCCAGTACAAAGAGTTCAACTGGAAAGTGGTTCAGGAAGTCAAGCACGTTCCTGGCAACCTGTTTGTCAAGACACATCCGAAGTCAACCCATCTGTGGGCCGACTCGGCACAAAATTCAGACAAGGAATTGGCTGAATCCGTGGCGGTCTGGAACCTGTCCGACTTGTCCAAACCCGTGAAGGTTATCAACGTGTTCAAGGACTCTGGTCTGGTTGAAACCAAGGCGACTCGTCGTGCGGTTCATCCTGAGTACAGTGCAGACGGTACGGAAGTGTGGATTTCCTTGTGGGGCGGCAAGACCGACCAGTCGGCCATCGTGGTGTACGACGACAAGACTCTGACCCTGAAGAAGGTGATCACCGATCCGAAGATGATCACCCCAACCGGCAAGTTCAATGTGTTCAACACACAACATGATGTGTATTGATCGTCAACATTGATTTGAGATGAGAGGGAGGGGCGCAAGCCCCTCTGCTCTTTGCATCTCTACGGCATTTTTATGAAGTTTGGAGAGTTTTGATGGCGACAAAGATGGGTAGCTTGTGGGCATGGCTGAAAAAACCGAGCGCAAAGTATTCGCTTGCAGGCCTGCTATCAGTTGGTTTTATATCCGGAATATTTTTCTGGGGCGGTTTCAATACCGCGATGGAAGCGACCAATACGCTGGATTTCTGTATTTCTTGTCACGAGATGCGCGATAACGTGTATCAGGAGTACAAGAAAACTATTCACTACACCAATCGTACGGGTGTGCGTGCCGTGTGTTCAGATTGCCATGTGCCCAAGGACTGGTCACACAAGATGATCCGCAAGATCAAAGCCAGCGGTGAAGTCTGGGGCAAGATTGTCGGGACGATTGACACCAAAGAGAAGTTCGAGGCAAATCGTCTTCGGTTGGCTGAAAACGAATGGGCCCGTATGAAGGCGAGCGATTCACGCGAATGCCGTAACTGCCATAGTTTTGACGGTATGGATACCGAGAAACAAAAACTGCGCGGTGCCAAGATGCACAAGATCGCCCAGGATGAAAAGAAGACTTGTATTGATTGCCACAAGGGTATTGCTCACCAAAAACCCAAGGGCATGAAGGAAGACGATGACGAGTAATTTCCTCCGGTTTAAAACACTTTAAAAGGACTATTTCAAATGAAAAAATCAACTATTTCCACATTGGTACTGGGCTCCTTGCTGGCAGTGGGTACACAGTTTGCCTTTGCCGCGCCTGATTGGTCGAAAGTTCCCAAGCGCGACGTCAGCGTGTTCCATCCGGGTGTCGCACCCATTGAATGGATCAGCAAGAAATCGGATCACAGCGGCACAGCTGGCCTGAAAAAGGGCGAGACCTGCGTCGGCTGCCATGAGGAAAAAGGCACCCTGAACTTCAATTTCAAGCGTCTCGCCGACAAGGAAATGGAACCAAAAGGTGCACCCGCCACCATGATTTACCCGGTGGGCGTGCAGGCGGCTTATGACGCAAGCAATCTCTACATCCGTTTGACCTTCAAAGCCCCAGCGGGCGGCGCAGACAAGGGTGACAAAGACAATGAAGTCAAGGCCACGGTGATGTTCCCGGATGCCAAGGTGCCTCAGGCTGAGCAAGTCGGCTGCTGGGCTGCCTGCCATTCGGACGCGCGCACCATGCCCGGCGCCGATGAGCACAAAACCAAGTACGTCAAAGACGGTTCTTACGAGCTGATGCAATGGAAGAGCGCCAAGGGCGCCAAGGTGGCCGACGGTAAAGTGGCCACCGAGCGCAAGATGGACGGCGGCACATTGGGTGCCAAAGCTGAAGGCTCCAAGGCCGGTGACATCTACACCGTCACCTTTACCCGCAAGAACCCTGGCGAAGGCAAGACCATTCCGTTTGGTATCGCCATCCATGGCGACCATGCCACGGGTCGCTTCCACCATGTGTCTTTGGGCTATACCCTGGGCGTGGGTGCCGCAGGTGACGTGAAAGCCGTCAAACAGTAATACTTTTCTTTGCCGGAGTGCCAAGCGCTCTCTGGCTTGACGAGTCTGAAGCGAGTGCTGGCCTGTGCAGCACTCGTTTTTTGCATTTATGAAGGCCTTATTGTGGATACCCAATCAATGAACAAACCAACGGTCGTGATGACAGTGCCTTTTCCTGGTCGCCGCTACGGGCTGGCACTGCGTTTGTTGTGCAGCAGTCTGTGTGCATTGACGCTGGCGCAGCCCGCAGGGGCCGCTTTGCTGACGGAGCCAGGGGTGTCGAAAGAGCAAGCTGCACCTGCGGAGCCTGCCGTGGCCGCCAAGTGGGATGAGTCCCAAATCCGGGAGTCGCTGCGGGTCTTGGAGACCAGCCCACTCCGCCCGGTGCAACCCTGTGGCAAAACGGGAGTTGTCCACTCGCGTAGCGTGTTGATCAATCCTGAAGCCACGGCCATCAGCATCATTGAGGCCGGCGCACCAGCGCGACTGTTGACGTTGCGCGATGGACTGCTGCCAGAGGTTCACTACCTGTCCGACGGTCGTCATGCCTTGCTGGCAACCGGCAGCGGCTGGATTTTGCGGGTTGACCTGGAACAGGCCCGTCTGGTGGCTGAAGTGCGTGCCGGATTGACCTTGAACGGCGCGGCCTTGTCGGCGGGGCGCGCCGGTTTACCCGCTTTGCTGGCCGTGGCCAATACAGAGCCGCATACCTTGGTAGTGCTTGATGAGCAGCTCAAACTGGTCAAACTGCTGCCCGTCGCTGATAAAACCAGCCAGATTACTTCCCCCGTGGCGGCGGTCCTTACCGCCAAGACACGCAACAGTTTTATCGCCAGCTTCACCGGGATTTCGGAGCTCTGGGAGATCAGTTACAACCCCAATGCCCCAGAGATTAGCGTGGGTCTGGTCCATGATTTCCAGTACCGGGAGGGCACGTTCATGCCCGGCTACCTGAATCCGCAGCGCATCACCTTGCCTTCTCCATCGACAGAACTTCTGGTCACCGAAGCAGGCAATGAAGTGGTGACCGCTCACGCTGAAGCCGATTTGTTGCACCCCGGTGCCAGCGCCCGGGTGCTGGTGACGAACCTGGACGCGCGCCGCAAGGTGGCCGAATTCGCCTTGCCGGGCTGGCCGGCGCTAGGGCGCTCGCTGGCGTGGCGCATGGATGGACAAGACCGGCTGGCCGTGCCCAATGCACGCCTGGGACTGGTCAGTGTGGTGGATCCCAAACGCTGGGCGCTGCTGGGTCACTTGCGCACCGACGGCCCGGTGCGTTCCTTGTACAGCGCCTCAGGCTCACCGTGGATGTGGTTTGGCGCTGATGCCGTGCCTGGACAGGCGCCGACCGTGCTGCGCGTAGACAAGCGTACGCTGGAGGTGGATGAGGTTTTGGCTGACGCCGGGGAAAAGCAAGTCCCCTCCAATCCTTTCGCTGCACCCGCCGGGTGCAAGCCTTAAGTTTCGGCGTTGGTTTGCTATGCCTTTAATAGCTACCCGCGCAATAAAGGCGGGGGCTAGGGGCCTATTTGGCTAATAATTCCTGATAAAAATCAGGCCGCTGCGGAAATGGCCTGCAATGCGGGGGCACCGGTGAACCATTGCAGTCGTTTGTTGAGCTCCACCACTTTGCCGACGATGATCAGGGAAGGCGATTGCAGTCCCATTTGGCGGGCCAGATTGGGTAAGGTTTCCAGGTCGCTGGCAATCACCCTTTGCTGCGGGGTGGTTCCTTTTTCAATGATGGCCGCCGGGGTGTTGGCGGGCATGCCATGCTGGATGAGCTGCTTGGCAATTTCTCCCAAGGCCCCCAGGCCCATGTAGATCACGATGGTCTGGTTGGGTCTGGCGAGCATGGGCCAGTCCAGGTCCAGCGTGCCGTCCTTGAGATGGCCGGTCGTGAACAGGCAGGTTTGGGCGTAGTCCCGGTGGGTGAGGGGAATGCCTGCATACCTGGAAACGCCGCTGGCTGCAGTGATGCCGGGAACGACTTCAAACCCAATACCTTGAGCCGCCAGTATTTCCAGTTCTTCGCCGCCGCGTCCAAAAATAAAAGGGTCGCCGCCTTTGAGCCGGACCACCATCTTGCCCTGTTTGGCCAGCGTGACCAGCAACTCGTTGATCTGTTCTTGCGGCAAGGTGTGGCGATTGGTTTGTTTGCCGACATAGATTTTTTCGGCACCGCTGTGGATGAGGCTGACCACACCCGGGCTGACCAAATTGTCATAAACAACCACATCGGCCTGGCCGAGTAAACGGACCGCTTTTACCGTTAACAAATCAGGATCGCCCGGGCCGGCTCCGACCAGGTACACGGTGCCCGTCGGGATTTTTCCCGAGGCTGCAGTGGTTTGTTTTGTGAGCGATAAGGTAGTCAAGAATTTCACCCGTTAATTTTCAAATTTAGCTTTACCAAAATAGATGAATCGATCGCGCGACAGAGACATTTTTCTCGAGTTGTCATCGCCATCGGGTCATGATTTTGCAAATTATGCTGTTTTCTTGACCCTCGTGATGACCTGTGGGGTACTGCATAAAGCGCTATTCTTAAACTGCATCAAGAGAGGCATCAATACTTTCAGGCTTGAAGGAATTTCACCCAAATAAAAGCACGGAAGACGCATAATTTCTTCATTGGCAGCACGCACGTTCTACCCATTCAGGTGCGTATTTGCAGCTTTCCACAATCCACCCGTTGTATCTGGAATTTGAAAATGTTGTTTGGTTTGGGGCAGTCTGGTTTGGTCGGTATCGCAACCCTGGGTCTGACCCTCTCAATGGCCGCTGCTGCGGCCAACGAAGCAGGCGTAGCCAGCGCGTCGCTTGATGCGAGCCGTCAGAAGGAACTCGTCACGCTGGTGCGACAAGATTGCGGCTCCTGTCATGGCTTGACCCTCAAAGGGGGCCTGGGCCCGGCCTTGCTGCCACAGGACTTGAAAAACAAACCGGTGGAGTACCTCACGTTTGTCATCCTGCAAGGTCGCGCTAACACGGCCATGCCGCCCTGGAAACGTTTTTTGAGTGATGCAGATGCGCAATGGATCGCTACCAATTTGCAGAAAGGTTTTCCCGATGGGCATTAGAAAATTTCAGACCACGCTACTGGCTGCGGCCTTGCTCCTGCTGGCCGGCTGCGCGGCCCCCGTGCTGCGTGGCACCGGGGACTTGGGCGTCATCATCGAGCGCGCCACAGGCAGCGTGCAGGTCGTCGATACCAGCAAACGCGTCGCCATCTCCAGCGTCAAAGGCTTGGGTGATTTGTCCCACGCCTCGCTGGTGTACTCCCGCGATGGGCGCTACGCCTATGTGTTCGGGCGCGACGGCGGCCTGACCAAGGTGGACCTGCTGCTGGGCAAGATTGAGCGCCGCGTGATCCAGGCCGGCAACAGCATTGGCGGCGCTATTTCACAAGACGGCCAACTGGTGGCGGCCCAAAACTACGCGCCCGGAGGCGTGAAAGTTTTTTCAGCAGAGACCCTGGAATTGGTGGCCGACGTGCCATCGACTTACGGCGACGCCGGCTTGCGCTCCAAGGTGGTCGGCCTGGCCGATGCGCCCGGCAACCGTTTTGTGTGGAGCCTGTTTGATGCCGGAGAAATCTGGGTCGGTGATTTCTCCAACCCCCAGCAGCCCCGCATCGAGAAATTCAAGAACATCGGCAGCCAGCCTTATGACGGTTTGATCACGCCCAATGGACGTTTTTACCTCGCCGGTCTGTTCGGTGAAGACGGCATGGCGCTGCTTGATCTGTGGCACCCGGAGCAGGGCTCACGCCGCATCTTGAGCGGCTACGGCAAGGGCGAAGAAAAACTGCCGGTCTTCAAAATGCCGCATTTGCGCGGCTGGGCCGTGGCAGGGCGCTATGCCTACGTGCCCGCCATCGGTCGCCATGAGGTTCTGATCCTCGACACGGAAACCTGGCTGGAAGCCGGGCGCATCCCGGTGGCGGGTCAGCCGGTCTTTGTGATTGCGCGTCCCGATGGGCGCCAGGTGTGGGTTAATTTTGCGTTCCCTGATAACGGCAATGTCGATGTGATCGATGTCGAGAAACGCAGCGTGGTCAAGCAACTGGCGCCGGGCAAGGCGGTGTTGCACATGGAGTTCGCGCCGCGTGGCGAATCGATCTGGATATCGGCCCGTGACGACAACCGCGTGGTGGTGTATGACACCGCCAATTTTGCCCAGCGTGCCGTGCTGGCGGCCGAGTCGCCCAGTGGTATTTTCTTCACCACCCGCGCGGCGCGCACCGGGTTCTGAGGCTGGTATGGGACAGATGCACGGGTTGAAACAAGAGACCGCTTTGGGCGAGCTGGAATTCAAGCTGCTGAACGACTACCAAAGGGGTTTTCCGCTGGTGGCGCACCCGTTTGCCGAACTGGCCCAGGGGCTGGGCGTCGAAGAGGCCACGGTCATGGCGACTTTGCAGTCGATGCAGCAGCGCGGGCTGGTCAGCCGCATTGGCGCGGTGTTTCGCCCCAATATCGTCGGTGCCAGCGCCCTGGCCGCGCTGGCTGTGCCGGTGGCGCGGCTGGAGGATGTGGCGGCGAAGATCAGTGCGCTGCCCGAGGTCAACCACAACTACCAGCGTGAACATCACTTCAATCTCTGGTTCGTGGTCACTGCCTCATCGGTGGCGCATTTGCATTCGGTTTTCAAGGCCATGGAACTCGATTGCGGCTGTGGGCCGGTGCTGGTGTTGCCCTTGCTGGAGCAGTTTCATATCGACCTGGGTTTTGGCTTGGCCCCTGCGGAGTCGCACCATTTTCAGAGCGACACAACAGCGCCCACCGAGGTAGCAGCCATCGAATTGAGTGAGCCGGAACGTGCTTTCATGGCTGCTTTGCAGACTGGCCTGCCACTGGTGGCGCAGCCGTTTGCCGCACTGGGCTGGGCCGAGGCGGATGCCATTGCCTTGCTCGCGCGCTGGACGGACACCGGCGTCATCAAACGCTTTGGCGTGGTGGTGCGCCACCATGAACTGGGCTACACCGCCAATGCGATGGTGGTCTGGAATGTGCCCGATGCCGTGGTCAGCCAGGTCGGCACCCGATTGGCCAGTACCGGCCGGGTGAGCTTGTGCTATCGCCGGCCCCGGGCCTTACCGCATTGGCCGTACAACCTGTTTTGCATGGTTCACGGCAAGGACCGCCAGGAAGTCGAGCAACGCATTGCCACCCTGGTGCAAACCTGCGGGCTGGCGGATTACGCGCATGAAATATTGTTCAGTTGCCGCCGTTTCAAACAATGCGGCGCACGCTACGTGCCCGATATCAACAACGAAGCTGTGCCGGAGTTAGCCCATGGATCAGATTGACCGCAACATCATCAACGGCTTGCATGGAGGGCTGTCGATTTGGGAGCGGCCCTACCTGGAAGCCGCGCAACGTCTCGGACTGGAAGAAGATGAGTTGATTGAACGGCTGGCCCGCCTGTTGAAGGATGGCGTGCTTACCCGCGTTGGCCCCTTGTACCAAATCGAGCGCATGGGCGGTGCGTTTACCCTGGCTGCCTTGCACGCCCCGGCTGAAGACTTTGAGCGGGTGGCTGAGCTTGTCAACGCCTTGCCGCAGGTGGCGCACAACTATGAGCGCGACCACGATTTGAATATGTGGTTTGTCATCGCAACCGAGACGCCGGGTGAAATTGACGAGGTTATCAGCACGATTGAACGGGAGACCGGCTGCAGCGTCTGCAACTTCCCCAAGTCCCGTGAATACTTTGTCGAGTTGAAACTGAAAGCATGAGCCACGCCATGACAAGCAACCCCCAGGAAATCGTTGATGCCACCGACCGCGCCATCATCGTGGCCACCCAAGGCGGCCTGCCGCTGGTGGCGCGCCCTTACCACGCGATTGCTGAAAGTCTGCAGCTTGATCCCGCGGACGTGATGACCCGGATGCGGCGTCTGCACATGATCGGGGTGATCCGCCGCCTGGGCGTGGTGCCCAATCACTATGCCATTGGCTACCATGCCAACGGCATGTCGGTGTGGGACGTGCCCGATGAGCTGGTGGACCCGTTGGGCGAGTTTGTCGGAAGTTTTGAGTTTGTCAGCCACTGCTACCGCCGGCCCCGGCGCCTGCCGCAGTGGCCCTATAACCTGTTCGCCATGGTGCATGGCAAGACCCGTGAAGAAGTCGAGCAGCAAGTGGCCCAGATTGCCGATTTTCTGGGCGAGCAGGCCCGCAGTCATGCCATTTTGTACAGCACCCGTATCTTGAAAAAAACCGGGCTGCGCCTGGCCGGCCAGAAGACGGCCGAGTAGAGGAAATACCATGTTTCGAATTACCCAGTACATGCGAGAAATCGCCGAGCCCACGCCCTTGGGCCCCAAACGCAATCCCCCCGGTCCGGTCGTGATCTGGAACCTGATCCGCCGCTGCAACCTGACCTGCAAGCACTGCTATTCCATCTCGGCCGACAAAGACTTTGCCGGTGAATTGAATACGACCGAAGTCTACGGCGTGATGGATGATTTGCGCAGTTTTGGCGTGCCGGTGCTGATTCTGTCGGGCGGTGAGCCGCTGTTACGCGACGACATTTACGACATTGCCCGCCGCGCCAAGGAGAAAGGCTTTTACGTCGGCCTGTCCACCAACGGCACGCTGATTGACGAGTCGAATATCGAGCGCATTGCCGCCATCGGCTTTGATTATGTCGGCATCAGCCTGGACGGCATCCGCGAAACGCATGACACCTTCCGCCGCAAGGTCGGCGCGTTTGATGCATCGCTGCACGGCGTGCGACTGTGCCGCGATGCGGGCATCAAGATCGGCGTGCGCTTCACGCTGACGCAAGACAACGCGCATGACCTGCCGGCCTTGCTGAAGCTGGTGGACGATGAAGGTATCGACAAGTTTTACCTCTCGCACCTGAACTACGCCGGGCGCGGCAACACCAACCGCGGCCGCGATGCGTTTCTGGAGACCACCCGCAAGGCGATGGATTTGCTGTTCGACACCTGCTGGAAACACATCGAAACCGGCGCGCACAAGGAATTCGTCACCGGCAACAACGATGCCGATGGCGTCTATCTGCTGCATTGGGTGCGCCGCCATTTCCCCGAGCGCGAAGCGGCCTTGCGTGCCAAGCTGGCGCAGTGGGGCGGCAACTCCTCGGGCGTCAATGTCGCCAACATCGACAACCTGGGCAATGTCCACCCCGACACCTTCTGGTGGCACCATAACCTGGGCAATGTGCGCGAGCGCGCCTTCTCCGAGATCTGGCGCGACACCTCGGACCCGCTGATGGCTGGCTTGAAAGCGGTGCCGCGCACCATCAAAGGCCGTTGCGGCGACTGCAGCTACTTCGACGTGTGCGGTGGCAACACGCGGGTGCGTGCCCTGCAATTGACCGGCGACGCCTGGCAGGAAGACCCGGCGTGTTACATGTCGGACGAGGAAATCGGCTTGGTTGGCGAACACGAGCGCGTTCCCATGAAACCGTATATCGGCATTCGCCAGTCGAGGATGGCCGAATGAGCGCGCCACGAACAGCCAAGCGCTGGCCCGCCTTGATGGCCGTGCTGTCAAGCCTGGTTTTGTCAACAGCCTGGGCCGAGGCAGACATCCAGCCTGTGTACCAGACCCATTGCGCCTCCTGCCACGGCGTGGACCGTTTGGGCGGAACCGGGCCGGCCTTGCTGCCGGGCAATCTGGCGCGCCTGAAACGCCCGGAGGCAATCAAGACCATCACGGAGGGGCGTTTGGCGACGCAGATGGTTGCTTTTGGCAGCAAGCTGACTCCGCAGGAAATCACCGCGCTGGCCGACCTGATTTATGCACCGCTGGCGAAGACGCCGACCTGGGGCATGGATGAAATCCGCGCCTCCCGGCTGGAGCATGTCAAAGCCGGCAGCCTGCCGGACAAACCGGTGTTCAAGGCGGAGCCGCTCAACCTGTTCGTGGTGGTGGAGCTGGGTGACCATCACGCGACTATTCTGGATGGCGACAAGTTTGAGCCGATCACGCGTTTTGCCACCCGCTACGCCCTGCATGGCGGGCCGAAGTTCTCCCCCGACGGACGCTACGTTTATTTCGCATCGCGTGACGGCTGGATTGCCAAATACGACATCTGGAACCTGAAGCTGGTGGCCGAAATCCGGGCCGGCATCAACACGCGCAATCTGGCGGTGTCGAGCGACGGGCGTTTTGCCATGGTCGCCAACTACTTTCCTCATACCCTGGTGGTGCTCGACACGCGGGACCTGACGCCGATCCGCGTCATCGATGTCAAGGACGATGGCGGCAAGTCCTCGCGTGTTTCGGCCGTCTATGACGCTGCGCCGCGCAAAAGTTTCATCGCCGCCCTGAAGGATATTCCTGAAGTGTGGGAGTTCAGTTACGACGACAAGGCCACGCCCGACAAGACGGCGTTTGCGCCGCGCCGTATCAAGCTCGACGACTATCTGGACGACTTCTTTTTCGACCCCGCATACGACCACGTTGTGGGGTCTTCGCGCGACGGGCAGGGGCAGGTGGTGAACCTGAATGCCGGGCGCAAGGTGGCCGATGTGGCTTTGCCGGGCTTGCCGCATCTGGGCTCGGGTATCTCATGGCTTTACCAGGGCAAGACCGTGATGGCGACGCCCAACTTGAAAGAAGGCGTGGTGTCGGTGATCGACATGGGGTCATGGCAGACCATCAAGCAAATCCCCACCCTGGGGCCGGGTTTCTTCATGCGCAGCCATGAGAACACGCCGTATGCGTGGGTGGATGTGTTCAACAGCACCAAAAACCGCGATGTGATTCAAGTTATCGACAAGAAAACGCTCGAACTCGTCAAGGAGCTGAAACCCAGTCCGGGCAAAGTAGCCGCGCACACCGAGTTCACGCGCGACGGCAAATACGCCGTGGTGAGCGTCTGGGAGAACGATGGCGAGCTGGTCATTTACGACGCCAAAACGCTGGAGGTCGTGAAACGGATCAAGATGAACAAGCCGTCAGGCAAGTACAACGTGTACAACAAGATCACCCGCTCGGAGGGCACCAGCCATTAAGCTGTTCTTTTGTTTGCCTAGCGATGGATTTGCTATATAAATAATAGCTAGTCGGGTATATAGGACGAGGGCTAGAGGCTGTTTTTATACTTATTTTTTGTATTTTTCAGGTTGTGCCGCTGTAACGGGAGTGATTTGTCAGCGGGAGCAAGGGCGTCACATCATCGTGGTTCCGTAGAACGACGAGAATGGACGCAATGAAAGTAACGTCCCTTTTTCCAACGCCAGCCCGCTGCTGGTTTGCCCCCGCGTTGCTGGCGATCTTCGCGGTTGCAGGCTGCACCTCCACACCCCTGGTCGAAACCAAGGCAACGGCGCCATCGACGGTCGGCACCAGTCCGACCCCAGCCTTATCCGACGTTTCCGACGAGCGTGAGCACCAGCAGAAGTTTGCTCGCTGGGTGACCGAGTTCAGGGCCAGTGCACGCGCAGCCGGTATCGACGAGGCCACGCTTAACACTGCATTCGACACCGTTCGTTTCGTCCCTCGCATCATCGAATTGGATCGGGCGCAACCCGAGTTCACCCGCACGGTCAAGGACTACCTCGACAACGCGCTGTCAACGCAGCGCATCGTCCGTGGTCAGGACAAGCTGCGGCAACTGCGCCCCGTGGTCGACCCCATTGCCGCGCGTTACGGCGTCCCGGCAGAGACCCTCTTCGCGATCTGGGGCATGGAGAGCAATTACGGCGGCTTTGTCGGCGACATCCCGACCATCGACGCTCTGGCAACGCTCGGTTTCGAGGGCCGACGCGAGGCGTGGGCACAGGGCCAGTTGCTCGCCGCCTTGAAAATCCTGCAAAACCGCGATATCGACCGCGCACAGATGATCGGCTCATGGGCCGGTGCGATGGGCCAGACGCAGTTTTTGCCATCGAACTTTCTGGCCTATGCGGTCGATGCCGATGGCGATGGTCGACGCGACATATGGGGTAGCGTGGCTGATGTGATGGCGTCCACCGCCAACTTTTTGGCCAGTTCTGGCTGGCAGAGCGGCCAGCCGTGGGGGCTTGAAGTGCGCCTGCCGCCGGGCTTCGACTACGCGCGCGCCGACGCCGATGTGCGGCAGCCGGCGACCCAATGGGCGGACGAGGGCGTGCAATCGCTGGACGGCGCGCCGCTGCCAGCGTTGGCCGACAGCTCGATCCTGCTTCCTGCCAGTGCGCGCGGGCCGGCCTTCATCGTTGGCCCCAACTTCCGCACGATCCTGCGCTACAACAACTCAACTAGCTATGCGCTCGCCGTCAGCCTGCTGGCGCAACGCCTGGCCGGCGGCCCCGCGGTGCAGGCACCCTGGCCGCGTGATTTGACCGCCTTGACGCGCAGCCAGTTGCTGGCGTTGCAGACGGCGCTGAACGCACGTGGTTTTGACAGCGGCACGCCCGACGGCATGGTTGGCCCGGCCACGCAGCGTGGCATTCGCCAATACCAGCGCAGCCTGGGCTTGCCAGCAGACGGCTATCCGACCCTGGACCTTTTGCAGCGCCTGCAGTGACGCGACGGCATCGCGTCCTGAGGCAGTTCAGCACCTAGTTCTTGTCTTGCGACACGCACTTCGTACATTCGTGATTGACTCCAGATGGTCGGCTGCAGTCGACCCATAGAGCTCAATTACGGACGGCCTGCATCAGGCACTCAATGGACATTCAAGCCTCAAGCGTGTCATACCCAAGGTATCTTCGCGAAGCGCACCACTAAAAAATCCAGTAAGGCGCGCACGGCGGGTGACAAATGCTTGCGTGACGGATAAAGCGCATAGATGCTCATGTCAGGCAGCTTCCAGTCCGGCAATATCGTCTGCAGGCTGCCATCACGCAGATGCGGATTGGCTAGGTAGGTAGGCTGCAAAGCGATACCTCCTCCTGCCAAAGCGGCCCGAAGCAAAGCGGTAGCCTCGTTTGCGCTGAAGTAGCTGCCCACATGCACCTCGGCGTGCTCGTCATCCCGCTGTAGCTTCCATACGCTTTTGCCAAAGTGGGCATAGCTTAGGCAACGGTGCGCGGCCAGCTCGGCGGGCAACTGCGGAACGCCCTGCGCGCTCAAGTAATCGGGTGATGCCACCAGCACTGAAGTGCACGGTGCCAGCACACGGCCAATCAGAGTGGGGTCGGGCTCTGCGCTGATGCGAATGGCCAGGTCTATGCGGGCCTCCACCAGGTTCAGCGCGCCCTCGCTGGCATTGAGGTCGACCTTGAGTTCCGGGTGCAGCTTCAAAAAATCCACCACCGCCGCCGCCATCTGCGCATAGGCAAATGACATGCTGCAGGTAATGCGCAGTTGTCCGCGCAAGGCACCGTCGTGGCTATGGGTTTCTTCCTCCACGTTTTCCATCAGCGCCAGCATTTGCTGGCTGCGGCGCAGGCAGTTTTCGCCCGCGTCCGTCAGCGTGACGCTGCGCGTGGTGCGCTGCAAAAGGCGCGCGCCCAGCCACTGCTCCAGCTCGCCAACATAACGCGTCACCATGGCGCGCGACATGTCGAGCTTGTCGGCCGTGGCGCTGAAGCTGCCGCTATGCGCCACCTCCACAAATACCTGCATGGCGGTCAATCTATCCATGATTTGTTCAATTTATGAAACAGTAATGGGCGAATTATCGGGTTTATCTGCGCGGTTATTGAAACTAAAGTTCACTCCAGCGCTGCAGAGCGTTCCTTTAAACACTACCCGACTGGAGTTCCCCATGATCCGCACGACCGTTATCGCCGCCTCCCTCGCAATCGCGTTCACCAGCGCCCAGGCCGCTCAGCCGCTCACCGTCAAGGTTTACAACGCCGATGTCAACAGCTTCAACGTCAACTCCACTTTGGTGGTGGGTGAAAAAGAAGCCATGGTGATTGACGCAGGCTTTACCCGCGCCGACGCGCTGCGCATTGCGGCCAATGTGCTGGACAGCGGCAAGCAGCTCACCACCATCTATGTGAGCCAAGCCGACCCGGACTATTACTTTGGCGTGGAGACGCTGAAGGAATTTTTCCCCCAGGCCGACGTGGTGACCACGCCCGCCGTACTGGAAAAGCTGAGCGCCAAGCTGGCAGGCAAGGTCGCGTTCTGGGGCCCCAAGATGGGCGCCAACGCACCGCGCAAGCCGGTGATTCCCCGCGCGCTGGAAGGCAACACCTTGACGCTGGAAGGCCAGACGATTGAGATCCGTGGCACCCAAGGCCCGCTGGCCCACCGCCCCTACGCGTGGATTCCGGCGATCAAAGCCATCGTGGGCAACATCGGCGTGTTCGGCAACATGCATGTGTGGACGGCTGACACACAAACCCCGGCCCTGCGCGCCGCATGGGTTGCGCAGCTCGATGAGATGGCTGCGCTGAAGCCCGAGCTGGTGATTCCCGGCCACATGAAGGCAGGCACCAAGGTGGATGCCAGCGCGATTGGTTTCACCAAGGATTACTTGCAAACATTCGAGAAAAACCTGGCCGCCAGCAAGAGTAGCGCTGAGCTGATCAACGCCATGAAGCAGTCCTACCCGCAGGTGACCGATGGCGGCCTGTCGCTGGAGATTGGCGCCAAGGTCAACAAAGGCGAAATGAAGTGGTAAGAAGATAACACCATGAGCGCGACGACCGTCACTTATCTGTTCGACCCCTTGTGCGGCTGGTGCTACGGTGCTTCGCCCACGATCCAGAAGCTGGGTCAGCACGCCACCCTTCAGTTGGAGCTGGCGCCCACGGGCTTGTTTGCAGGCGTCGGTGGGCGCACCATGGATGCCGCGTTTGCGGACTATGCGTGGTCGAATGACATGCGCATTAAAAAGCTCACTGGCCAGCGCTTCACTGAGGACTACCGTACGCAGGTGTTGGGTAAGCCCGGCAGTCGTTTTGACTCGGCCACCGCTACCCTGGCGCTTATGGCTGTGGCGTTAGCCGCGCCGCAGCGTGAGCTGGAAGCCTTGAAGGCATTGCAGGAAGCCCGCTACGTGCACGCGCTGGATACTTGCGCCGTACCCGTGGTGGAAAAGCTGTTGCGTGACATGGGGCTGAGTGCTGCCGCCGACTGCCTTGCCGCTGGCGACGCAGCGCTATTGGCCGCCAACGCCGCGCGCGTCCACAAGGCGCAAGGCCTGATGCAGAGCTTTGGTGCGCAGGGCGTGCCAACACTGATCGTTACGGATAGCAATGGCAGCCGGCTGCTGCGCGGCAATGCGCTGTACGGCAGCTTTGACAGTTTGCTCAGCCACATCGCCGCTGCCTGAGTGAACTCTGGCCCAACCCATTCAAAGGAGTTTCGATGAACCTGCTGCACCCAGTCCTGGTTCATATGCGTGCGGGCCGCTGGCACGAGGCGCACAACCTGGTGCAAGACGATGGCAGGGCATAGCTACGAGTGAATGCGATGGTCGCAGAAGGATTCGTTGCCTGCACCTGCGAATACCAGCGTCAAGCGTGACGTTCCCAGTCAATTCGTTGATGGACTTCACCTGTGAAGCCATTGGCATCAAAACTACGCTCCACGAAGTCTGCACGGTTGCGCCCGGCAAGCACCACGGAACTGGCCCGTGTGCCGTAGTCGGGCATATGGATAAATTCGGCCGAAAGCGCTTTTTCCCATTCCAGAGGGATGCCGGTTTGCGGGAGGTCCTTGTCTGGCGCCGTACGTCGATCTGACAAGAGCGCAAACAGGGCGTTGATGCCCGGTTGAGCAGCCACGTGTTCACCCTCAAAGTTGTTCTGCCTCAGGGTTTGCGCAAAACCATCGCGCAAACGGCTTACTTTGGGCCAGGGTACGTTGAAGTCAGCGTTGGAGACAACGCTGACCCCTTCTGGCAGTTTGAACGCACGCCGATGGCGGCTCTCAAACCCCATCAACGACTGACCATCAAACACCAGCAGGTTGAAGGGGTTGTAGAGGTGCGCCCGTAATGCAAGGGCCTCCAGGTAGTGCTCGCAAGTGCTGGAGCCGCTCAGGAACGCGGTGGTGATCTCGCCACGCGATGGGGCTCCCAAGCGGTTTTGGGATGGATCACGGTAGTTGGTGAGGGCTGCGACCCGCCCACTGAGGCTCACACCCAGCCACGTGCCGTTTGCCTGTAGGTCTTTGCCCGCCACGATGGGTTGGTCCGCCCAGCGATGCAAGGCTTGGGTCGGTCGTGCATAAAACTCGTCGCGGTTGGCAGCGATGATGAGAGGGACTGGCGCTTGGGGCTGCCAGTTGACGGCGATCAGGCACATGACAACTGTGCCATTTGGTTATTGAAGCGCCAACCCAGCCAGGCGAATGGCGCCCTCCAGGCTTTTGGCGCCGCCAATGAACAGGTTCATGTGGCAGAAAACACTGTCTGGCACGCCCGTCACCGCCGCCAGTTCCTGATCCCGCAGCCCGGCCCAAATTTTGGGCAAATCCATTCGAGCAACGAATGAGCCGGGCTCAACGGGGACTGTTTTAACCTGGTACTGGTCACCATCCGAATCAGGATAGATGACGAACATAACCTCGGGCATTTCATCCACCACCACGCGCGTCCAGGGCATGCCGCCCTCTTGCAGGTGGAGCACTTTGCCGCCGAGCAATCTCGGGGCTTGGCGCACGATGTCCATGGAGCGAATTTGAGAAATCTTTTTGATGATGGCGCGGTCCAGGAATTTCCGGGTGATGGCCATTGCCTCGCGGAAACGGGTTTCCTGAAGTTGCGCTTTCGCCTCTGCATCAAGCCCTTTTTCTTCCATCCAGTTGGTATTGAGCTGCGCGATCAAAGCCGACAGCCCAAAAATCCCGGGTGCCACGTCACCCTGTCCGGTATCCACAATGTCCAGATACTGCACCAAAGACGAGTCGATGGAGCGGGCGATCTCTGCCAGTGCTGGCGCATCAAGCTCCAAGCCACTGCTGCTGGCCAACACCTGGACGTAAGCTGCGCCATACGCAGACCAGACCAAACCTGCGCTGGCATAACCCACACCAGCAGTTTCTTCGCCATCCACCAGGCGTGCGGGGCGAGCACCCGTGAAGCTGCGTTGATGGTGGTCGAAGCATCCGGCTTCAAGGTCCCAGAGGCCGCCGACATCGACGGCAAAATCAGCGGCTTCAATCAGCGCGTTATTGCGCGTGCGAACCAGGGTGTGCGATGGGAAGACGCCCATGAGGACGCCGACGCCAAAGACGTCGTCGGCGTGGAAGCTGCCACTGTGGGTGGCAATTGTTTTGTGATCATTCATCAGGCGATTTTAGAAGCCCGACATGCCGTACCTAGCAATTCTGTCAGTTCGCCCGCGAAGCGCTCGGGGTTGAACAGGTGAGGGCAGTGGTCGGCCCCCTCGTAGAGGCTTAAGCGCGCCTGGGGGAGCTGTGCGGCAACGAAATGGGCGGTCTCCGTGGTGTAGAAATTGCTGGCGGTTCCGTAAGCGAGCAGGGTGGGCAGATCAATGGTGGGGAGCACGTCGCGGTAATCGGCGGCGACCAGCGTTTTCCAGATGGCGATGGCCGAAACCGGATCCATGTTGCGCAGGGCATCGCGCGCGGCGCGCCAGCCCGAACTGTTGCGCGAGTAGGTTTCACGCGCCTTGTCGTTGAGGCCCAAGGCGATCAGGCGCAGCACGGCTTCGGGGAAATCCGTGTCGAGTTCATCGAGCAGGCGTTGCGCGCGGGCCGGGTCGAAATCGCCGTAGATACCGCTTTGCCATGTGGCGTCGGTCAGCAGCTTGGGCGACTGGTCAATGAAGCAGAGGTGCGAGAAGCGGTCGCTGCCGAAATCGCGCAGGCACTGCCACAGGGTCAGCGCTCCCATCGAGTGGCCGACAGCGGCAATCTGCTCGATGCCGTGGTAGTCGAGCAGATTGATGACGTCGCGTGCGAGGCGTTTGACGTCAGGCTCGGGATTGACGGTAAGCGGATGCCCGCCGTGGCCTCGTGCGTCTGGACACAGCAGGCAATAGCGCGTGGCCAGTGGCTCGACCAGCGGCGCCCAGGCGGCATGGCTGGAAGTCCAGCCGTGCAGGAGCAGGATCGGCGTGCCGCTGCCTGATCGGTAACTATGCAGTTGTTCGCCATCGTCGGCGCGTATTGTGTCGTGCTTCATTCTTCAGCGTACCCGTCGTTCAAGCGGAGCAAATTTTGAAATTTAATTGATGCCGATTGTGGCTTGGGCCTGCACCATCGGTATGTCGGTCCAGCAGGCGTTCCTGCACTGCCTTGCCGGTGAGTTCCCGCAGTGCATCCGCAGCAATCCAGCGTGCTGGCCGGGTGCCTTGTTGCTGAATGCGCTGAGCGGCGTCGATGGCTGCGGCAGTGAGTGCTAGATTCCGTTTTCCGATGTTGCGCAGCGCCCAGTTCACGGCCTTTTTGACGAAATTGCGTTCATCTCCTGACGCTGCTTCAACGAAAGTCAGCATCGCCACGAAGCGCTCATCGCCGGCCTGTTTGTCATGCACGGCCAGCGTGGCCAGCAGTGCAAACGCTGCACGCCGTACAAACTCGTCACTGTGCTCAGCCCACACCGCGACCTTGTTCCAGGCCAGAGGTGATGCCAAAAAGGCGCTACCGCAAACCTGGTCGCAAACGTCCCAGGACGAAAAGCCCTTGGCCCAATCATCCATCTGGCTTGATGTCAACTTGTCAGGCTCGGCCACCATGCCCGCCACGATGCGTGCGTCAGGTATGCCCGTTTTCCACAGCGCTGTCGCCAGTTCATGGTCAGCCCCCAAGGTTTTGGCGATACCGCGCATGGCCGGCACCGACAAACCCAGACGCCTCTCAGGATTGAGGCCAAATCTGGCCATGCCAGCCAGTTCGTTGGGGCGGGCGTTTTGGTGCAGCAGGGCCAGGGCTGCTTGAAGGTTACTCATAGTGGTTTGACTTTACTACTGATGGAATCGATCATCACCAACGCAACCCAGCCACTTGTTTTTGGGACTGCGAGTGCAGCCTTGTTAGACCATTGCCTCTAATAATTGCTGCAGTGCAACAAAAGCTACCTGGGCACTCGATAACTCCCTACAATGGGATTTATGTTGCACTGCAGCATAAATAGCCGGACTTGGTTTTTTACTTGGCTGGCACTCGATTAATTACACTTTTCAGGGATCCGAAATGAAGAACACCACCGAACAATTTATCGCAACGAACAAAGCCAACCTTGAAGCATTCACCTCCCTGACGAGCCAGGCTTTTGCTGGCGTCGAAAAGCTGGTCGAACTGAACCTGGCTACGTCGAAGACAGCTCTGGCTGATTCCTTGAGCCAAGCTAAAGATGTTCTGGGCGCCAAAGATGCGCAAGAACTCGTTGCGCTGCAATCTGATTTGCTCAAACCCCTGGCCGACAAATCTGCGGCTTATGCTGAGCAGATCAAAACCATCTTGACCGACAGCAGCGCTGAATTTAAAAAAGCCGTCGAAGCCAAGACCACCGAAGCTCAAAAAGCTTTTAGCGACGCTGTTGAAAACTTGACGAAGAACGCTCCAGCGGGCACTGAATCTGCCGTGGCTGCATTCAAGAGTGCCTTGACTGCTGGTCAAAACGCAATAGAGTCGGCTCAGGCTCAAGCCCAAAAAGCGCTTGAAACCGCGCAGTCGAACTTCACCGCGGCAACGGCTCAAACAGTCAATGCCGCCAAGAAAGCCTCTAAAAAAGCTTAAGACCTTAAAACAAAAGTTGACGAAGTTCATCTTCGTCAAAACCAGCCAGACGGCGAGCTTCCAGGTTGAAAGGTGGGCGCAACCTGGGAGCGTCGTATTTTGTTATCAGCTCTGCATAGGTGCTGATGGGGTCTAGATTTCGTTGATTGCAAATCCAGCGATACCAATGGTTGCCAGTGGAAACATGGCCAATCTCATCTTTGAGAATGAGCGCCAGAATTTCTCCCGCTTTCATATCGCCAACACTCACCAGCTTGTTTTTGACGGCGGGTGATGCATCCAGGCCACGGGCTTCAAGCGTTCTCGGCACGAGGGCGACTCTTGCCAGTACATCATCTTTTGTCTTTTCTGCCATTTCCCACAAGGTGTTGTGAGCGTCAAAGTCGCCGTAATCAAAACCGAGACTGAGCAAGTGGTCGCGAAGGAGATTGAAATGGTGTGCTTCTTCTTTGGCGATGACCACCCAATCACGGTAAAACTGCTCCGGCATTCCTGAAAAGCGCCAAACAATGTCGAGGGCCAAATCGATGGCGTTGAACTCGATATGCGCCAGTGCGTGCAGGAGAGCCGCACGTCCCCCAAGTGTTTTTAGGGACGTTTTCTTGATGGCAGTCGGCAGAACGAGGGTTGGCCTGATTGGCCGGCCTGGAATGCCAGCAGGGGGCGGGATGTCCGCTCCGATGTCGATGGGAAGTTCAAGGTTCAGGGCGAGTGTGCCTTGTGCTTTGGATACAGCATTTTGAGTAAGCAGGGGACCAATGACGGAAGTACGCAGGGATAGCATTTTCAAATTGTAGAGACTGCGCCCAAGCTAACCGGGGCGGCCATCCAGACGGGGACGACCGAACCAGCGGCCATACCGCACCGCCCATCCCACGGTAGCGGCGCTCCATGCGGCGATGGCCAGTAGCGTGAATAGAGCGCTTTGCGCGGGCCAGAGGGCGGCGATGACACGCAGCAGCACGGCGGTTTGCAGCACCCAGTACAAGGCCCAGGCGATGTTGTCCGCCGCGACGGTGCGGCCGCCATGGCCGCTGCTCAAGCGCGTGGTCATGGCAAACATGGTCGCACCCAGGTAGCCCATCGTCATGGCGTGAAGCGGTGCCAGTCCCAGTGAGCGTTCACCTTGGGTAAAGGCCATCAGCGCATGTGAAACCGCATGGAGTGCGAATGAAATGCCCAGCAAGGAAAAACCGCCATGCAGCATGGCGATCAGCCGCATTTTCAGGCTTTGCAACCTGGCCCAGCGCACGGCCAGCCAGAGCAGCAACAGGGAGGATGGCAACTCAAACGCCACTTGAGCCCAGCGCACCGCGCTCGATAAAGGCCAACTCAACAACTCCGCTGCACTCAAGGCAGCTTGCAGCCACAACATGCTCAGGATCACCCACAGCAACCACATCGGCCGCCAGGCGTCGAGAAACGCAACGGTGCTGGCGCTGAAGATCGGGACCATGCGGTGTGAAACCACGGCAAACATCGTCGCCACAAATCCCCAAAGCCCCACCTGCGTTGCGGCGCGCAGCATCAACTCTGAATTCAGCGTCAGCGACACGCTGGCTGTCCACAAGGTAATGATCCCTACGCCGCAAGCAACGGCGGCCAAGCCGGCGTGTACTCGGTCCGCCGCGCTGCTTTGCCGAAATAATTTGAAAAATTTCAGGCTCAAACCGGTCCAGCCGGCGGCGACCAGCGACACTCCCGCGCTGGTCAGCATGACGCTGTTATGAAAGCCGGCCAAGACGCCCAGCCAACCTACAAGCATGAGGCTCAGACTGGGCAGCAAGCTGCGGGCGCTTACCTCCGGTAAACCTAGCCACTTGGGGCCGGCAGTGAAAAGAAAACCGGCAAAAAAGAAAGGCATGAACCCCAGGGTCATCAGCAAGCCATGCGCTGCTGAAATTGGCACGGCCCAAATGGGCGTCATATTGAGTGCCCGCATAACCAGGATGCCGGCCCACCAGACCGAACTGATGGCTAGCATGAGCGCCGCCATAAAAAAGGCGAGCCGGTGAGGTGCAGCCAGCAGCCATATAGGCCGCCAGCGCCCGTCGTTAATGCGAACCGTAGTTGGCAAGCCGTTTCACATCAAGAATTCGGATTTCGCGCTTGTCGATCTCGATCAGGCCTTCCGCTTCCAGTTCATGCAGCACGCGGGAAAAGTACTCGGGTGTCAGCGACAGCCGGGAGGCAATGGTGGCCTTGCTGACAGGCAAAGATACCGTGACGATGCCAGTTTGAGAAAAATTGCCATCTTCAACTTCCCGCAGCAGGTAGCCGATCAGCCGTTGCATGCCGCTGTGCAAGGCATAGCCCTCCACGTCCCGCACCAGCCCGTGCAAGCGACGGGAAATACCGGCCAGCATGTGCATCGAGAAACGCGGGTCACGTTCAATTTCGCCCATGACGGCTTGCTTGGTGACGCACAGCAGCAAGGTGTCGGCCAGTGCTTGTGCGTTCAGAATGCAAGGCATGCTGAGAAACATCATGGCCTCGGCAAAGCTGTGTCCGGGGCTCACCAGTTCGATAACTTTCTCGTGGCCGGACGGCGATGAAACGTAGAGTTTGACCTGCCCGAGAATCACGACGTGAAAGGCATCGCAATCCTCGCCCACCCGAAAGACCATATCCCCACGGGAGAGGCGCCGCAGCTGACAACTCTGCGCCAGGCGTTCACGTTCTTGTTGCGATAAGTCACTGAACAGTGGGAGTACCGACAGGTAACGCGGCATATCGAATTGTTCGACGTCCATTTTCATACTTCAACCTGCTGTGATTTTTGATGATTATTTGATTGTAGTTTGCGCACCAAAGTGGAGTCCGGATTGACTCGACTTGGCAGCTCCAACGTTGCTTTTATTGCCGTGCCAGGGTCGCCCACGCCTGCGTCAATCGGTTCACCAGATCCTCGGGACGATGAACCAGGGCGTAACCGCGTTGACCAAAAAGCAACGGCAGATAGTCGTGCCCCGATTCGTCAATGGTGACGCAAAAGGGTGACAGGCCTGCAGCGTGCGCTTCATGAATCGCATGGCGGGTGTCCTCAATGCCGTAGCGGCCTTCGTAAATATCCAGATCGTTGGGCTTGCCGTCCGTCAGCAGCATCAGCAAACGGCGCCGCTCCGGTCGCACCGACAACTGAAGTGTGGCGTGACGTATGGCCGCGCCCATGCGGGTGTAATAGCCGGGCTTGACCGCACCCACGCGCGCACGGGTGGTCGCATTCCAGGTTTCATCAAAACTTTTGAGATGTTGCAGCCTGACGTGGTGGCGTCTAACCGAGCTGAAACCCCACATGGAAAAAGGGTCGCCCACAGCGTTCAAGGCCTCGCCAAACACGAACAAGGCATCGCGGATGACCTCAATGACTTTGGCTTGAGAGGTGGCATAGGCGTCGGTGGACAGCGATAAGTCGGCCAGCAGCAAGGTGGCAAGACTGCGTTCACGGCGGG
This sequence comes from Pseudomonadota bacterium, assembly GCA_040385425.1. Lineage (GTDB taxonomy): Bacteria > Pseudomonadota > Gammaproteobacteria > Burkholderiales > Burkholderiaceae_C > Rhodoferax. The sequence continues at coordinate 32,332 of JAZKHK010000030.1, forward strand.
TGTGGCGCGTGTAAACGGGTGGGGTATCGCTGCGCAGGTGGTCGTACCCTATCTGGTCGGCGCTATAGCGTACCCAGGCATCCAGATCAATGCTGTCTCCACTGTCTTGTCCATGTAGCGGCCGGGGTACATCGCGCAGGGTTTCCAGGCGACGACTGACTCGCCGCGCGGTTAACCGCAGGGCCGGGGAGGGCGCAAAAGAAGAACCTTCGCGGATTTGCATGACTTGCACCGCACAATGGTCTGCTTGCAGGATGCCGCGCCGGTAGTCCCATTCGGGCAGGCGCAGTCCAGGTCCCAAAGGCAAGTCGTCAGCACTGGCACTGGGCAAATCAAGGTCAAACTTGACGCGCGATGCCAGTGTCTGACCATCGGGTGCCAGAGAGAGCTTGTCCATATCATTGGCGGCCGTGACCGCATTGCCATCGTCTTCGTCATCCGTGCTCCGGTTGACGTTGACCATTTCGCTCCAGGACATCAGTGCTTCGCCCCGGAAAGGCAGGACCATGGCGTTTCGTTCCTGTCCTTCCTGGGTGCGTTGTGTGCGGCGGCGCTGATTGTCTTCAGCTGAGTTGGATCGTGCCATTTCTTCCGACTCCTCCGAGTTGCGCGTAGTGCTGCACGCCAAGGCGTCGCCAGCACCGACCCACAGCCATACCGGGGCAACGTCTGAGGATTTGATTTCGCAAATACTGGGAGCATCACCCCGCAGGGCGGCTTGAAGGGTGGTTTCAGCCTGGGCACTGATGCCGCGCAGAAGGGACGGGGGCGTGCGCTGTAAAAGATGGGCACTCAGCAATTTTTGGTACCGGGGCGCAAAGCCTGGGAAATAATGCAGGCCCTGCAGACTGGCCTGGTAGTTGTCATGGACCCAGTTGCCCGTGTGTTCAAAAAAAGCGGATTGAATGGCCAACCAGAGGTACAAGTCCCGGTTCAGGTGTTTCTCATCAAATACGGAGAGCGAGGCGGGTAAGGCGAGCACATCCGGCTCAAGTCGCGCTGTGTCGGCCCGGACACCACTGCCCGCCACTTTTTGCAACCAGCTCCGTGGGCCACCGCTGCGCTGCTCGGATGCAGGTGCCAGGCGCAAGGCAGCGGAGCCACCTGCGGCCCTGAATAAAACGCCAATCGATTTCTGGACATCCTTGAGATGAATAATGGACTCAGGATGGCCGCGTTGCGCCAGGCGCGTTACGGCGTTATGCCACCAGCGGCCTACCATTTCTTCCATCAGGAATGCTCCGAATGATCTTTGCGACGATGACGCAGGGTTTCGCGTAAGGCCTCAACACCGACGTGCCATACCAGGGTCGGTTCGCGCCCTTGCGCTTGCTGCGACGTATCGCAAGCAGTCAAGCATTGGCCGCACTGTACGCAGGAGAACATCTTGCGTTTGATGTTGCGGGGGTTCAGCCGCATCGGGCAAGCGTTGTCGCAGGCGGACCCGCGAGGTTCGTCACAGGTTTTGCAGTCTTTTGCGCGTTCCCGTGCAAATGTCACCACCATGCTGCGTGGATTTGCCATCCAGGCCAAGCTTTGAAACAAGCCAACGGCACAGCCAAATCGGCAGAATAAATGCCTTGCAAAGGCAAATTCGGCGGTGAATATCAGACTGCCAATCCCAATGAAACGGGCCTGGTTGGGTGTCAATGTGCCCTGCACTAGTCCTCCCCAAATGACCGCAGGAGGAAGCAGGTACGTTAGCAATGTGATGGCCCACAAGAATCCCATGATGGCACAGCTCAGGCCAAAGATGGGCCACCAGCGGGCGTTGGGTTGGATGTTGGCGCGCGGGGTGACGCTGCGGTCCCAAATGCTGAGCTTGCCGCAGGCACGATGCAAGAAATTATTCAGGGTCTCAACCGCTGAAAAATGGGGGCAGAGCCAGCCACAGTAAACACGGCCATAGCGATAGGCGATGCCTAGAAAGACCGCGATGAACACGAGGGCGGGCAAAAATGCACGCAAGACAATGTTAATGGCGACCTGCGTGGCATTGATTTCACCACGGGTAAAAGCATCGATTCCCAGCGTCCAGCGCATGCCCAGAAACCACAATTGGGCTTCGTAGAGATCGAATCGAAGTAAGTTGAGTGCGGGCGCAAGAAGGAACAGGATGAAAAAACCAACCTGAGTTGCGTTTCGCCATTGCTGAAGCCGCCCAAGCTTGGATTTAACCTGGGTCGACGTAGCCAGAGTTGTTTTTAAAGACGAAAGATCAGGGGGCATCGCCAACCAAGGCACGTACGACTTCACCCAAGGCTTCGGCCGTTGCCGGGTCGTCCGTCAGAGCATCAATAATTGCGGCTTGACAAGCCACTCGCAGGGATAAACCAGAGGCCACCAGACGGCCGGCAGAAACGAGTAGCCGGGTGCTGACAGTTTCTTCAAGGTCGAATTCGGTCAGACACCGGAAGGATTTTGCGAGTTGAACCAGCTGCATCGCACATTGCAATGAAATACCGGTTTCAGCCTGAACAATTGCAAGCTCCACTTCTGCAACCGGGTAAGTCATGCTTAAGGCGACAAATCGCTGACGGGTACTGGGCTTGAGGCCCTTGAGCAAATTCTGGTAGCCAGGATTGTAGGAAATCACCAGCATGAAATCAGGGGAGGCGACTAGCTGTTCGCCCGTGCGTTCGATCGGCAGTATGCGGCGATCATCGGCCAGCGGATGCAATACAACAGTCGTATCTTTTCGGGCCTCAACGACTTCGTCGAGGTAGCAAATTGCGCCACTGCGCACGGCGCGGGCCAATGGTCCATCAGACCACACGGTGTTTCCGTTGCCAATCAAAAAGCGGCCGACGAGGTCGGCGGCACTCAGGTCGTCATGACACGACACAGTAATGAGGGGCCGCCCAAGACGGGCGGCCATGTGTTCGACAAAGCGGGTTTTCCCGCAGCCAGTAGGACCTTTGATGAGCAGTGGCAACTGCTTTCTCCAGGCATGCTCAAAGAGGTCGCATTCGCCCCCTTGCTCTGCGTAGAACGGAATCGTTGCCATCTGCTTTATCCTTTTAAACTGTCTATGCCTGAGTCGGCATCATGCTGGGCGTTGTCATCGTGAGCTTGGCCTCATCAGTGCCTGGCTTCGCGAAGAAGCTGAACAGGTAGTTGATCAGTCCGAGCAGGAACATCACGCCGCCAGCCATACGCAACCAGTAGAAGAAGCGAAGTTGGTCTTGAACAGCCATAAAGGGCATGGCGCCTTCAGTCGGGATGCGTTGCAGCCAAACTTGCAGAATGCCTGCGCCGGTCAAGGCCAACACCATGACGCCCATACCAATGGTCATGATCCAGAATGCCCACATTTCGAAGTTTTGCGCACGGCGGCTGTTGGCTGCACGTCCACGCAGGGTGGGCATGGCGTAGCTGATCATGGCCAGAACGACCATCACATAAGCACCGTAGAAAGCAAGGTGACCGTGGGCCGCAGTGATTTGCGTGCCGTGTGTGTAGTAGTTGATTGGGCTCAGTGTGTGCATGAAGCCCCACAGACCAGCACCCAGGAATCCGACTACAGAGCAGCCTACCGCCCACAGCAGGGCAGCTTGGTTAGGGTGATTCAAACGACGACGTTGAACCATGTTGAATGCAAACACTGTCATCATGAAGAATGGAATCGGTTCCATCGCAGAGAAGATGCTGCCAACCCACAACCAGTAACCTGGCATGCCGATGAAGAAGAAGTGGTGACCGGTGCCCAAAATGCCTGTGATCAATGCCATGGCAATGATGACGTACAACCATTTGTCGATAACTTCACGGTCCACGCCGGTTGTCTTGATCAACACGAAGGCCAACAGTGAGCCAAGAATCAGTTCCCAAGTGCCTTCAACCCACAAGTGAACCACAAACCACCAGTACATTTTGTCGCGAACCAGATTGTCAGGATTGACGAAGCTGAACAAGAACATCAGCGCCAGGCCCCACAAACCCATCAACAGAACCAGGGAAATGCTGGTTTTGCGTCCTTTGAGGACGGTCATGCTGATATTGAACAGGAAACCCAGTGCAACGATCACAATGCCAACCTTGGTTGGTAAAGGTTGCTCCAGAAACTCTCGACCCATGGTGGCCAGTAGCTCGTTGCCCGTCAACTCAGCCAATTTGGCGTAAGGAACGACGAGATAGCCCACGATGGTGAGTGCGCCCGCGGCCAGAAAGATCCAGAACAGAACCAGTGCCAGCTTGGTGCTGTACAACTCAGTTTCAGATTCCTCGGGAACGAGGTAGTAGGCAGAACCCATGAAACCAAATAGCAGCCAGACGATCAGCAGATTGGTGTGAACCATCCGCGCCTGGTTGAAAGGGATGTAAGGGAAAAGAAAATCGCCAAGGAGGTATTGCAGCCCCAGCGTGATGCCAAACAGGATTTGGGCCGTAAAAAGAATCAGGGCGGCGACGAAGTAATACTTCGCAACGCCTTGTGATTTGTACTTGAGTGTTATCGCTTGCATTTGAGTTACCTTGTTCGTTTAGACGTGCTTCAACGTTTAACCTTCAATATTTGGTGGCCAGTTTTGGGTATTTACATTGCCGGTCCAGCGCAAGAATTCGACCATGTCATCCAACTGCTTTTCCGTGAAGTTGAATTGCGGCATTTGACGACGGCCTTCGATGTGCGTGGGCTGCGAAGCAATCCATGCCTTGATGAAGTCGCCGCCACGACGTTTGTAAACGTTGCCCAGCTCAGGCGCGAAATACGCACCTTCGCCCAACAGGGTGTGGCAGCCGATGCAATTGCGCGTTTCCCATAGTTTCTTGCCGGCGATCACAGATGGTGTGATTGCCTCGGCATTGGAGCGATGGGGAATTTTTCGTTCACTGTCAAATACAAGTGCGACAAACACGAATATAAAAAATACGGACCCTCCATAAAACATGTTGCGGGCCATTTGCTTGGTAAAGCCGCTGGATTTGACCTGATTCATTTCATTGAACTCCTGATAAATGTGTCGGGGGAGAGAGTACTGTCTGCTAGCAAGCCAGTCCTTAACCCGGTTTAAGAATTGTTTCAAAGCTGCGCAATTTGGAAATTTAAATTGCAGGCTGGAAACGGGAATGTTTGGCGGTTTGTTCTACCTGTTGCGTGCGATCAATGCGAGCCGTAGCTGGCAAGTCGTTGTACGTCAAGAATATGGATGTCGCGCTTGTCGATTTCGATCAGGCTTTCTTCTTCGAGCTCGTGCAGAACCCGCGAAAAATACTCGGGGGTGAGTGATAGGCGAGATGCAATCGTTGCTTTGCTGACCGGTAAGGACACTGTGAGAACACCCTTGTTGTTGGTGTTGTTGTCATCCTCAACATCCCGCAGCAAATAGCCGATCAGTCTCTGCATCCCACTGTGCAAGGCATAACTCTCCACATCTCGCAGCAGCCGGTGCATTCGAGATGAAATACCGGAGAGCATGTGCATTGAGAAGCGGGAGTCACGCTCGATTTCCTCAAAAACAGCTTGCTTGCTGATACTCATGAGCAATGTTTCAGTCAGGGTTTGAGCATTCAGCATGTGAGGCTTGGGCAAAAACATCATGGCTTCTGCAAAGCTTTGACCGGGGCCGATCAATTCAATGACCTTTTCCTGGCCGGTCGAGGATGATACGTACAGTTTGACGTGCCCCGAAATAATGACATTGAACTCTTCGCAGGCCTCGCCGGCCCGAAAAATCATGTCGCCCCGGTTAAGTCTTCGTAATTGGCAATTTTCGGCCAAATCTTCACGTTCCGGCTTGGACAGATTGCTGAACATGGGCAGCATCGACAAGTAACGCTGCATGTCGAATTGTGCGACTTCCATTCAAAATCTCCTATGTGCATGACATGACTATAGGAGGGGCAGGCTTAAAGCGGTATCCTTCTGAAGGAGCGGCTGGCTATCTAAATGGAACTATCTTCCGGGTCATCGGCATAGTTCTAAAGAACTATGCCGATGACGTTGATTTGATTGCTTGCGCCAGATCAAACCAGACCGTATTCGTTTGCTATAACGGCAGCATGGACCCGGGAGCTGACATTGAGTTTGCGTAAGACGTGCTGGACGTGGATCTTGACGGTGGTTTCGGCAATGCCATGTTCGCGTGCAATTTCCTTGTTGCTGGCACCGCGAACAATGCCGCGCAAAATGTCGAGCTCGCGCGGTGACAGGCTGGAGATGGATGTTTCGGGTACGACGGCAGTCGTTGCCAAGGCCGGCGCACTTGAGCCCCGGTAGGCTGCGACCAGTTTGCTCATCATCTCTGGCGCCACGATGCTGTCACCTTGCATGGCACCGTGGAGGGCCGCCGTCAATGCATCGCCTTCGATCGTTTTCAATAGATATCCGACGGCCCCGCCTCGCAAGGCGGCCGAGAGATCATTGGCATCTTCGCTGACGGTCAACATCAGGATGCGGGCATGGGGAGCCGCTTCATGCAGACCGGGCAAAGCGTCAACGCCGTGGACGCCTGGCAAATGGTTGTCCAGCAAAATCAAATCAGGCTGAAGTTCGTGCGCTTTACGTTGCGCCTGGCTGGCATCCGCCGCCTCACCGACGACGGCCAATTGTGGATCTCGTGCCAAAAGCGCCATGAGTCCGCGCCGGAACAGGGTGTGGTCGTCCACCACCAGGATGCGAATGGGAAGAGGGTGCATGACAGGGTTCATGCTGCAAGAGCGTTGGAATCACGCATGGGAGACTGGGGATGGGCAGGTAGTGGCAAAGTGAGAACGATGGAACTGCCTTGGCCTGGGGTGGAAGTAACTTCCAGATCAGCGCCAATGCGTTGTGCCCGTTCCGTCATGATGCGAAGACCCACATGGGTTTCGTCGAGTTGATCGTTATGAGGCATAAAGCCAATACCGTCGTCGCGCACCTCAAAGCGCCAGGCGGGTTGCTGCTGCACAGTGAGCCAGATTTGTGAGGCTCGGGCGTGTTTGCGGACATTGGACAAGGCCTCTTGCACAATGTGCAGTACCTGTATCTGCAGGTCAGGTGACAGTGGCATGCCTTGTCCCTGCATGTTCAAAGAAGTCTTGAGGCCACTTTGAAGTTCAAACTTCCGAAGGGTGGTGGCGAGTGCCGGTTCAATGTCTTCATTATTGGTACGGGTCCGAAAGTGCAATAGCAACTCGCGCACATCGCCATAGCATTCACGCACGCCGATATCAATTTCTTCGAGCACCTGTTTGATTCCAATGGGGTTGCCGGACTGTATGGCGTCGCGCATCAGTTGTACCTGAATTTTGAGAAACACCAGCGATTGCGCGATAGAGTCGTGCATTTCCCCCGCCAGCAAGTGCCGCTCTTGCGACACGGCGGCTTCTTTTTCCAGGGCGTTGAGGCGCAGATTTTCCATGGCTCCCGCCAGATGGCTGCTGAGTGCTTCAAGCAAAGAGCGTTCGGCAGGAGCGAGGCTGGTGGGGGTGTTGAAAAAAAGATCGATTTCACCCATCAACCGTTCGTGCAGGTGCACAGGGATGTTGACTACCGTTTCAAAGCCGGCCTTGGCGCAATGTTGCAGTGATGTTTTTGCAAGAGACTGGATGGGAATAACGCGCAATCCGGTCGAGGGGGACGCCATGCCGCAATAGCAGGCCCCTTTGTCAAGGCAGAGTTCTGCATCCACCAACGAGCTTGGCAAGCCTTGGGCTGCCAGCATCAGGTAACGCTGGTTGTCTTGATCCGACCACCGCACGGCAACACCATCTGCGCGGGCAATACGGGTGATATTTTTGGCAAAACCCTGAGCCAATTCATCCAGCGAGGTGGCTTTTGTAACCAACGCCGTCACTTCATACAGGCTTTCCAGGCGCTCATTTTTTTCTTCGAGTTGCGCAGTTTTTTCTGCAACTTTGCTTTCCAGATGAAGATACATCGATTGCAGGTTTTCTGCCATCCCGTTGAATCCGTTTGCCAGCGTGCCGAATTCGTCTCTGCTGACGCGTTCAACTCGGGCATCAAAATCACCGAGCTGAATTTTTTCAATAGCCACTTTAAGCTGGCTGACCGGTTCAAGTACGAAGAGGTGGCCGGTGTAGAACAACACCACAGCACCCAGTATGGCCATGGCCAGCATGCTCAATTGCAGCAAGTGAAGCAAGGCCGTCCAGTGCGCCATGTGGGTTTCAATGCTGGTGACCAGTGCATCAATATGCGAGGCAAATGCAACCGTATCTGCGCGCAAACCCTGAACGTCGCTCGATTTGGTATCAATCCATCGGGATTGAAAGCTCGCCCAGTCTTGCTCGACGGTGGCAAAGCGTGCCGTGACGTTCTCATCCCATGGCACAAAAAGCGGACGCGCCGGGTCGCCGTTGCGCAGTTCGGCCAGACTCAGGTGAAATTTATTCACCTGCGCGGTGAGTGCCTCGGTCTCCTTGATGCCGATGGACAGTGCCATTCGGTAAGCCTGCATTCGCATCCGACCTGCTTCATTCACCGCGGCAGCGCCACCGTCAAGTTGCCACGACACCCATAGCGTGGCAGCGGTTGAGATCAACGCCAGGAGCAGAAAGGGGGCTGCTACCAGCGCCAGTTTGGCGCTCAGCCCCCAATGGGCGTTGGTCTTCATGACCGGACACCGAGCGGGCTGCACAAAAACTCAATCAGAACTATTTCACGATTCACGAGGACCTTGGCTGATGAGATTGATGGGTTGGGAAACATGGCATCTTTTGACCAGATGGCCAGGCAAGCGGTCGTAGTCAGGGGCATAAGTCTAAATTGATAAGGTAGATCAATGTTTTTTATACCCATGTCGCTAAAGTTGATTCTGATTTAAAACCTTTTCCTGCGCACCGCGCAGGCAACCAACAAGGCTGTATTTTGAATATTTCCAGCGCGATCGTGTATGCCAAGCCAGACCAGGATCAGGCCTTGCGCATGCTCTTATCCCAGGTGCCAGGCGTGGAAGTCCACGTCAGTACCGATGACGGAAAAATGATTATCACCATCGAGAGCGAAAACGACCGTAGCGCTGTCGATACCTATGAGGCCATTGAACGCATGGATGGCGTTCTTTCTGTGGCCATGATTTTTCAGCAAACCGAATCCCACCCTGACCAGGAGCTATTGAAATGCAAGTAACCCGTCGTGAACTCATCAAGGCCAATGCGGTCACCGCAGCCGCTACTGTGATCGGCATCAGTGTGCCGGGTGCGCAAGCACTGGCGCAATCCGGTTCCAGCGACGGCGTGCGCTGGGACAAGGGTGCGTGTCGCTTTTGCGGAACGGGTTGCGGCGTGCTCATCGGCGTCAAAGACAACCGCGTGGTTGCGACCCAAGGCGATCCCGATGCGCCCGTGAACAAGGGGCTCAATTGCATCAAGGGCTACTTTTTGTCCAAGATCATGTACGGCAAGGACCGTCTGACCGAGCCACTCTTGCGCATGAAAGACGGCAAGTATGACAAGAATGGTGACTTTGCCCATATCACCTGGGACAAGGCTTTCGACATCATGGAAGAAAAGTGCAAAGCGGCACTGAAGGCCAATGGTCCGAAATCGATTGGCATGTTCGGCTCCGGCCAGTGGACCGTCTGGGAAGGCTATGCCGCATCCAAGCTGTTCAAGGCGGGATTCCGCTCCAATAACATTGACCCCAATGCGCGTCACTGCATGGCCTCGGCCGTGGCCGGTTTCATGCGTACGTTCGGTATCGACGAGCCCATGGGCTGCTATGACGACTTCGAGCACGCCGATTCCTTCGTGCTGTGGGGCTCCAACATGGCCGAGATGCACCCCATCTTGTGGTCACGCATCACCGACCGTCGCCTCACGGCCAAACACGTCAAGCTCAATGTGTTGTCCACCTTCTCGCATCGTTCCTGTGAACTCGCGGACAGTGAGCTGATCTTCAAACCCCAGTCCGACCTGGCGATCCTGAACTACATCTGCAACTACATCATCCAGAGCGGTGCAGTCAATGAAGAGTTTGTCAAAAAGAATGTGAGCTTCCGCAAGGGCGTCACCGATATCGGCTATGGCTTGCGCCCCAATCACCCGCTGGAACAAGTGGCCAACAACAATGGTTACCCCGGTGCGGATGGCAAACCCAAGGGGAACCCGGGCGCATCAGCCCCCCTGACGTTTGATGAGTTCAAGCAGTTTGTGTCCGAATACACGCTGGACAAGGCGCATGAAATTTCCGGCGTCTCCAAGGACAAGCTGGAAGCGCTGGCCAAGGTCTATGCCGATCCGAAAACCAAGGTCATGTCTTTGTGGACCATGGGTTTCAATCAGCACACACGCGGCACCTGGGTCAATAACATGATCTACAACGTGCATTTGCTGGTTGGAAAAATTTCCGAACCAGGCAACGGTCCGTTCTCGCTCACCGGCCAACCCTCCGCCTGCGGTACAGCGCGCGAAGTGGGTACTTTTGCCCACCGCCTGCCGGCGGATATGGAAGTGACCAACCCGAAACACCGTGAACTGGCTGAAAAACTGTGGAAGCTGCCCGCCGGTACGGTGCCGGACTGGGTCGGTCTGCCGGCCGTGGCGCAAAGCCGTGCGCTCAAGGATGGCAAACTCAATTTTTACTGGAGCGCGACCTCCAACAACATGCAGGCCGGACCCAACATCAGTGGCGAAACCTGGCCTGGTTTTCGCAATCCGGCCAACTTCGTGGTGGTGTCCGACTCTTACCCCACGGTCACGGCCATGGCTGGTGACCTGATTCTTCCATCGGCCATGTGGGTGGAAAAAGAAGGCGCCTTTGGTAACGCCGAACGCCGCACGCAATTCTGGCGGCAGCAGGTCAGGGCACCGGGCAAGGCCAAGTCAGATCTGTGGCAATACGTCGAGTTCTCCAAGCGCTTCAAGGTGGAAGAAGTCTGGCCGGCCGAACTGCTGGAGAAATCGCCTGAATTCAAAGGCAAGACCTTGTATGACGTGCTGTATGCCAATGGCCAGGTGAATAAATTCCCGCTGTCGGAAACCCAAAAAGGGTTTGACAATGACGAATCCAAAGAACTGGGCTTCTATCTGCAAAAGGGCTTGTTCGAGGAATACGCCAGTTTCGGTCGGGGTCATGGCCATGATCTGGCCTCGTTTGACACTTACCACAAGGCGCGCGGTTTGCGCTGGCCGGTGATTGAGAACAAAGAGACCTTATGGCGCTTCCGCGAAGGCTATGACTCGTATGTGAAAAAAGGCGAAGGCGTCAAGTTCTACGGTAAACCCGACGGCAAAGCGGTGATTTTTGCGCTGCCTTACCAACCAGCAGCCGAGCAGCCCGATGCCGAGTTCGATTTGTGGTTCTCCACCGGCCGGGTGCTGGAACATTGGCACACCGGCTCGATGACACGACGCGTGCCCGAGTTGTACCGCGCCATGCCCGATGCCTGGCTGTACATGAACCCGGAAGACGCCAAGAAACGCGGTCTGCAGCGCGGCGACACGGTCAAGGTGTCATCGCGGCGAGGGGAAGTCAGTACCAAGGTGGAAACCCGTGGTCGCAACAAGATGCCTCCAGGCGTGGTGTTCATGCCCTTCTTCGACGAACACCGCCTGGTCAACAAGTTGACGCTGGATGCCACTTGCCCGATCTCCAAGCAAACCGACTTTAAAAAGTGCGCTTGCAAGGTGGTCAAGGCGTAATTGGACCCGGGTGCCGGTTCGTTTGAACCTGCGCCCGTTGCTTGTTTGTTGTCATGAAAAAACCTGATTCAGCCCCAGCTGCCGCTCGTCGCCAGTTCATTTTCGACTCTGCGAAGATGGTCTGCGGCGTGGGTGCGATCGGCCTGGGCCTGGGCTTGTACAGCAAACAAGCCAAGGCCTTGCCCGCCGGGGCCATTCGGCCACCCGGTGCGGGGTCTGAGCAGGATTTCCAGTCGGCCTGCATTCGTTGCGGCTTGTGTGTGCGCGACTGTCCGTACGATATTCTCAAGCTCGCCACGCCGGAGCAAGCGGTGGCCACCGGCACCCCATTTTTCGTGGCGCGTGCCAAGCCTTGCGAGATGTGCGAAGACATTCCGTGCGTCAAGGCTTGCCCCACCGGCGCGCTGGATCACACGCTGACCGATATCAACAAAGCCAGGATGGGGCTGGCCGTACTGGTCGACCATGAAACCTGCCTGAACTTTCTGGGCATGCGTTGCGACGTTTGTTACCGCGTCTGCCCTGCGATCGACAAGGCCATCACGCTGGATGTGCAGCACAACGAGCGCACCGCCAGACATGCCATGTTTTTGCCCACCGTGCATTCAGACCATTGCACCGGTTGCGGCAAGTGCGAAGCTTCTTGCGTACTGGAAGTGGCGGCCATCAAGGTCTACCCGGTCAAGCTGGCCAAAGGTGAAATGGGCTCGCATTACCGGCTGGGCTGGGAAGAGAAGCGCAAGGCCGGCAAGTCTTTGGTCGAAGACAAAGGCCTGATTGATCTGCCGGATCGCATGCCCGAGGGCATGAAGTTGCCCGGACACTTTGATCCCGGCAGCGCCCTTCCCAATGAGGCGCCGCGATGAGCACCGCCGTGAATAAGCTGGGTCAGGAAGCCCTGGATGCCAAGGGCTGGTGGGGCGCCCACCAATGGTTGGTCTTGCGGCGCGTGTCGCAATTGAGCATTCTTGCGTTATTTTTGGTCGGCCCCTGGTTCGGCTGGTGGCTGGTCAAGGGCAATCTCAACTACAGCCTGACGCTCAACACCGTCCCGCTGACCGACCCGCTGGTGCTGCTCCAATCGCTGGCGACCGCCCACGTACCCGAGCGCAACGCGATCATCGGCGTCGTCATCGTTTTGCTGTTCTATCTGTTGGTCGGTGGTCGTACTTACTGCGCCTGGGTCTGCCCGGTCAACCTCGTCACCGACGCCGCCAGTGCCTTGCGCCGCAAGCTCGACATCCGGGGCGGAGGCGACATGCCGCGCCAGACCCGCTACTGGATGCTGGCCCTGATTCTCATCTTGGCTGCCACCACCGGCAGCATCGTCTGGGAGCTGGTAAATCCGGTCTCCATGCTGCCGCGCGGCCTGATTTTTGGCATGGGCGCAGGTTGGCTGCTGATCGGCGCCATTTTCTTGTTTGACCTGTTTGTCATGAAGCGGGGCTGGTGCGGCCACCTTTGCCCGGTGGGTGCTTTTTACAGCCTCGTGGGGCGGTTCAGCGTGCTGCGGGTGTCCGCCAGCAAACGCGAGGCCTGCAACAACTGCCTGGACTGCTTCGTGGTGTGCCCGGAGCAGCAGGTGATTCGCCTCCCGCTCAAAGGGGCTGCCAAAGGTTCCAGCCCCATCATTCTGTCGCCCAATTGCACCAACTGTGGACGCTGTATCGACGTCTGCTCGAAAGACGTTTTCAGCTTCGGCACCCGGTTCGCCTCTGCCAGTTCACCCCCGCCCGGCACTCACACGCCGAACAATGATTTCAAAGACCTTTCACACGTGGAGAAGACCCCATCATGAAGATGACCCTCAAAATCTCGCTGGCTGCCTTATTGTCCGTCGCTTCATGCTGGAGCACTGCGCAGCAGGTCAACAGCATGCGCGGCACGGATGTCTCAACCATTGACAACGCGCCCATCGTGCAACCCTATGTGGGGAGCAAGCCGGGTCAGCAGGCGCTGATTGTGCGCAACTTCAAGGAGCAGCCGCCCCTGATTCCTCACAAAGTCGATGGCTTCGATGACATTACCCCCACCGAAAACTCCTGCTTCGATTGCCACAGCCATACCGAATTCAGGGGCCAGAAAATACCGCGTGCCGGGAAAAGCCACTTTCTGCCACAAGAGAGCGCCAGTGCCGAGCCCGTGCTGGACATGAAGCGCTGGCAGTGCAACTCTTGCCACGTGCCGCAAATCGACGCCAAGCCTCTGGTTGAGAACGTCTTCAAGGGCAATACCGTCAAGTGATCTGCTGGCGGTCAGGCGTTCACAAGGATGAACGCCTCTTTTTTGCCGAGAAACGGCGTAACAGGCCTGCAAACCGGAAAAGTCGTCAAAATTTATGTGTTTTATGCCTCTAGCCCCCGTGCTATATGCATGGACAGCTATTAAAAATATAGCGCTATCATGGCATCGTTGACGAACAGTCAATGCACAAGCAAGGAAATCCTGATGGACTTGATGACTGGCCGTGAGTTATCAGAATTTGCCAATGCCCTGATTCACTCGCGCCAAAATGTGTCGCCCCGGCGCCTGGGTGAACCCGGCCCTTCACCGCAAGCGCTCCAGGACATTCTGGGCACCGCCGCCGCGGCGCCGGACCATGGGCAGTTGGTGCCCTGGCGTTTCGTCATGGTGCCGACGGACCAGCGTGGTCGCCTGGCCGAGGTGTTTGGGTTGGCGCTGCTTGATCGCGACCCCAAGGCCACGCCGGAACAAATTGAAAACGCCCGAGAAAAAGCGCACCGCGCTCCTTTTCTGATGCTGGCCATTGCCCGCTTGATCGACCAGGATGCGCCGGCCAACGCACCCGGACGCGGCGCCCAGCACCCCGAGTCGAGTGAGGCGGAGGTGGGGGATGCCGAGCGTTTGGTGTCTTTCGGCTGCGCCATTCAAAACATCTTGCTCTCGGCCCATGCGGCAGGCTTTGGCACCGGCTTGACCAGCGGGCAGGCGATGGCGTCTCCCCGCCTGCGCGCCCTGTTTGACCTGCGCGAGAACGAAAGGGCGGTGTGCTGCATCAACATCGGCACGGTGACCAAACACAAACCGGCACGTGTTCGGCCCGACCTGGCCAGCTTTGTCAGCAGCTTGTGATGACCGCCCCGCGTACGATCAGGATGCGCGCTCGAAAATAGCCGCAATACCCTGGCCGCCACCGATGCACATGGTGACCAGCGCATAACGGCCGCTGATGCGTTCCAGCTCGTACAGCGCCTTGACCGTGATCAGCGCGCCGGTGGCGCCAATCGGATGACCCAGCGAGATGCCGGACCCGTTGGGGTTGACCTTGGCGGGGTCCAGCCCCAAGTCGCGGGAGACGGCACAAGCTTGTGCGGCAAAAGCTTCGTTGGCCTCGATCACGTCCAGGTCGCTGATCTTGAGTCCGGCTTTCTTGAGGGCCAGTTGGGTGGCCGGCACCGGGCCGATCCCCATGTACTTGGGATCGACGCCGGCATGGGCATAAGCCACCAGGCGGGCCATCGGTTTCAGGCCGCGCGCTTGGGCGGTGCCGGCTTCCATCAGGACCACGGCGGCGGCGGCGTCATTGATGCCTGAGGCGTTGCCGGCGGTGACGGTGCCGTTTTCCTTCAGAAACGCGGGCTTGAGTTTGGCCATGTCGGCCATCGAACAGTTCGGGCGGAAGTGCTCGTCGGTGGCATAGGGCACGTCGCCTTTTTTGCTCTTGAGCATCACCGGCATGATCTGGCTCGTGAAATAACCGGCTTCCGTGGCGCGCTGGGCGCGGTTGTGGCTCTCAACCGCAATGGCGTCCTGCTCTTCGCGGCTGATGCCCCACTTGGCGGCGATGTTTTCAGCGGTGACGCCCATGTGAATGGTGTGAAAGGGGTCGTGCAGGGCGCCCACCACCATGTCAATCATCTTGGTGTCACCCATGCGCGCGCCCCAACGGGCCGACAGACTAGCGTAGGGGCCGCGGCTCATGTTCTCGGCACCGCCGCCAATGGCGATGTCGGTGTCGCCCAGCAAAATGGACTGGCTGGCCGAAATGATGGCCTGCAGGCCCGAGCCGCACAGGCGGTTGACGTTGAACGCGGGCGTGCCTTCGGCGCAACCGCCGTTGATGGCGGCCATGCGCGAGAGGTACATGTCCTTGGGTTCGGTGTTGACCACATGGCCGAACACGACATGCCCGACATCCTTGCCGTCCACGCTGGCACGGGCCAGGGATTCGCGCACGACTTGCGCAGCCAACTCGGTCGGCGCAATGTCCTTCAGGCTACCGCCATAGGTACCAATGGCAGTGCGCACACCGCTGACAACAACAACTTCACGGCTCATAAAAATCTCCTTCGTTATTAAAAGTGGGAAAGGGCAGTTCGGGAAAAATCAGGTCACCGAGTATGTTGGATGCAGGGCTCCAATTGCTTTGTTTGTTGTCAATTATGTGTGTCATCGAACAGACAAGGCGTGGCTTTCTTCCTACTCTTTGCAGACCAAGCCGCTGTGTTTTCAAGGTTCTGGCCATGGTCATGACCAAGCTTGATGGCCGTGCAGTTTGGGTGAAATGTGCAGGCAGCATTTTTCTCAATGCATCAATCCTCTGGAAACCATTAAAGGAGCGAATGTGAAAAAACTTAACATGAACGTGATCTCGCTTGCGGTTAGTCTCGTCTTCAGCGTCGGCGCCATGGCGCAAGGCATGTCGAAGACCGACTACAACTCGTCCCGGGAGAAGATTGCGGCCGATTACAAGTCGGCCAAGGCTGCTTGCGACTCCATGTCCGGCAACCCCAAGGATATTTGCATAGCCGAGGGAAAAGCCAAGGAGAAGATCGCCAAAGCCGAGCTTGAAGCCAACTACAAACCTACCCTGAAGACCCGTTACCAAGCGAACGTTGCCAAGGCGGAGGCTGACTATGCGGTGGCCAAGGAGCGATGTGATGATCTGGCTGGCAACGCGAAGGATGTGTGTGTCAAGGAGGCCAAGGCAGCAATGACAACGGCCAAAGCTGACGCCAAAGCGCAGATGAAAACTTCGGATGCGAATGCCACCGCCAAAGAGAAGTCCGCTGAGGCGCGCAGCAAGGCCAACACCCAAGCCACAGATGCTCGCAAGGATGCCACGGCCGACAAGCGTGATGCCGAATACGCAACAGCCAAAGAGAAATGTGACGTGTATTCGGGCGATGCCAAAGACAACTGTGTGGCCCAGGCCAAAGCACGCTTTGGCAAGTAGTCCGTGCTGGTTTATCGGTAATGCATGTAGCTTCAAAAGCTGATTTCTGAGGAGAAACAAGCCATGAGATCAATTCAAAATTCCGTATTCAGCACGACAGTTGTCGCGGCCGTGCTGCTCGGTTTGGGGGGCTGTTCCGGCATGACGAAGCAGGAAAAAGGGACTGTGATCGGTGCGGGTGCGGGCGCCATTGGCGGCTCCGTGCTAACGGGCGGCAGCACCGCTGGAACGGTAGGCGGTGCCGCTGTGGGTGGTGTTATCGGCCACGAAGTCAGTAAATAAGCTTCGCCAATATTGGAATTGAAATGCACTGACTCCGGCTTGAAAAAACCGGAGTCAGTGCAGCGGTTTATCGCCTCAATTTCATAGCGAAAGTGCCGAACGTGAGTGTGCTTCGCACTCGATTCCCACAGCCCTTTTCCTGTACGCCTGAATAGACCGGACCCATCAGACATGACGATGACCCAGCCAGGCGCGGCGGTGGCGCTGGGCTGCAAGTCAAGCTTGTACGGCTGTAGGAATTTTCTGACAAGCTGGCGCGCTTATTGGGAATGGTTTTGTTTTAATTCTGGATGCATACTTTGAAAATCAGGGTGATTTACAAAATTTTTACAAATTGGTAGTGCCAGCCTGAAGCGACCGGCTTCAGGCTTCCAGGAAGTAAGGCCAGTTCATGTACCTGCTCAAGACCTATATCGTCGAAGACAGTGCCATCATTCGTCACAGTCTGATCGCTGCCCTCGAAGAACTTGTGCCGGTGCAGGTGGTTGGAACGGCCGAAGACGAATCGAGTGCGGTTCAATGGCTCATGCAAACCAGTAACCTGGTTGATCTGGTGATCGTTGATATTTTTTTGAAAGGTGGTTCTGGTTTGGGTGTGCTCAGGGCGGCCAACAAGCTGCCGCAAAAATTCAATTTGGTGGTGCTGAGTAACTACGCGACGCAAGATATTCGACAACAGTGCTTGAAACTGGGGGCCAACCGGGTGTTTGACAAGTCAAACGAGATTGACGCACTGATCACCTACTGTGGCAGGTTGGCCGCTGGCGAAACAGGTCATGGCGCCCTGGGCTATTGAATCAATTCGTTTTTCAGCGCGTAATAGGTCAGATCGCTGTTGGACCCCAACTTCATTTTTTCCATCACCCGGGTGCGGTAGGTGCTGACCGTTTTGACACTGAGGGACATGCTCTCCGCAATATGGCCGACGGTTTCACCTTTGGCAAGCCGCAAAAAAACTTGTAACTCACGTTCCGACAGGTATTCATGAAACAGTTTGTCTCCTGTACCACTCAAACCCTCGGCCAGACGTTCCGCCACACCGGCCGTGATGTATTTTCGTCCCCGGCATACCGTGCGGATGGCCTTGATGATCTCTTCCGGGTCACAGTCTTTGTTCAAATAACCGCTGGCACCCTGGCGTAACAGGGTGGTGGCGTAATGGTCTTCCGGGAAACCACTCAATATAAGTACCGGCAGATCGGGTGCGCGGGCCTTGATGGCGACCAAGGCATCGACCCCGCTTTGGTCGGGCATGGAGATGTCCATCAAAATCACGTCGATTTCCATTTTTCGGACGATGTCGAGAGCCTCACGGCCGTTGGCTGCTTCTGCGACCACAGCGAAGTCCATCTGGTCAGCAAAGAACTGACGCAATCCGGCACGCACCATGGCATGGTCGTCAACGATGGCAATTCGAATCATGATGTGCGACCAATCTCCAGGGTGAACAACCCCCATATTAAACAGGGCTAGAGATGGATGTCTTAAAAGTTGTCAAACGTCATCCTATGGTATTTCCACTGGCCTGTGTTGCGGCGGCTGCGATGGTTTTCATCAGTGAAGGTTCCTATTGGCAGTCGGTTGGTACGCGAAGCGAAATGGAAGCGACGGAGGCGGCGCGCGTGAGCATTTACGCCTTGCAACGGAATATTCTGGATGCAGAAACCGGGCAAAGGGGGTTCTTGTTGACCAGTCGCAAGGAGTATCTTTTAACTTATGCCAACGCGCTCAAAAAAACAGGCGAATCGTTTCAGTTGCTGGAGAAACGCTACGACAAGGAGTCCCAGCCCCGGGACGTACTCAGGAAGTTGCACCGCATGACAGAAGGCAAGTTGTCAGAGCTTGCGTTGACAATTCGCCTGCACGATGAAGGCAGGAGTCAGGCTGTCACGGAAATCATTTTGAGCGATATCGGAAAAGAGCAACTGGCGACTATTCTGGCGCTTACCGATGAACTGTTGGCCTATGAGCGGTTACATGCCGTTTCTGATCAGGGCGATCTTTTTCAGACGCTCATCCTGAACCGCATTGGCGTCGCGGTGTTGAGCGCCATCAGCTTGCTGGCTTTGTTCATGTACTTGCGACAGCCCTTTGCCCTGGAACGGCGACAACAAGAGCAGCGACGTTTGGTCCAGGCCGAGCGCGACCAGCTTGAAGTCGAGGTGAAGCATCGCATGGCACAGTTGACCGAACTGACGCTTCATCTGCAGACGGCGCGTGAAGACGAGCGTCACCGTTTGGCGCGTAACTTGCACGATGATCTCGGCGCCTTGCTGACATCGGCCAAGTTGGATGCCGCACGCATCAAATCGAGGTTGACCGGGGCACCTGAAACACTGGAACTGCTCGCCCATCTGGTTGGCGCACTCAATAGCAGCATTGCCATGGGACGCAGCATCATCGAAGATTTGCGACCCTCGGCACTCAGCAATCTGGGTCTGGTGGCGACACTCGAAATCCTGACGAATGAGTTTGCTGAGCATTCCGGTGTGCACGTTCATTGTTCGCTTGGACTGGTCGAGCTGGATGCCGCTGCCGAACTGATGGTGTACCGCCTGGTGCAGGAAGCAATTACCAACATTACCAAGTACGCGCAGGCCCACCATGTCTGGGTCAGTTTGGCTACCTGCGAGCATCAGGTGGAAATTTCGATTCGCGACGATGGCACGGGCTTTGATACCAAACGGCCACAAAGTGCGGCTTACGGCCTGGTCGGTATGCGCTTTCGGGTTGAAGCTCAAGGGGGAACCCTGGCCGTGGTGTCTGCGCCAGGCCAGGGCACCTTGATTCAAGCCAAGTTACCAGAATTGAGGCTCGTCAAGTCAACAACATTCATGAGCAGGTGAAGTGCAACTGCATTTCTTTCAAGTGTTTGTCAGTGATCTCCTACGTGGAGTTTCTGATTTATCTGTCAATCTTGTCGCTAGCCGGCCTACAAAGACCTGGGACCAAAGAGCGGATACTGGAATAGCAAAAAAGCAAGTGGTGAGCGGCAGGCGCTTGGTGTGATGTCGTTCACTTAACAAGGAGATTTGCGATGTTGCACTATGCCGTTATTTTTTTTGTTATCGCCTTGATCGCCGCCTTGTTCGGCTTTGGGGGCATTGCTGCCGGTGCCGCGGAAATTGGAAAAATTCTTTTTATCGTGTTTGCAATTCTGGCTGTGGCCAGTTTCCTGTTTGGGCTTATAAAAAAACGTTGAACCGCTAACCCCCCATGAACCCGTGCCCCGTCCATCTGTCGTCATTGTCATTTGAGTCTTCCCTTTATTAACTTCATCTCAACCCAAGGACCCATCATGATTGAAACCAATCCTTCCTCCGACTCAGCTATTCCGCTGATGAATCGTGCCAGTGAACAAGTTAACCTGCTGGGCAAGCGTGGGTTGCACAGCGTTCGAGAAACCTCGCAACAGCTTCGTAACAAGGCTTTGCGTGTCTCCGACTCTACGGTGAAGTACGTCAAGGATGAGCCGGTCAATGCCATGTTGATTGCCGCTGCCGCTGGTGCTGCTGTGACTGCAATTTTTAGCAGAATCATCCGTTCACGGAGTCATGGTTAGAGCGAGGGCATTACAGCCAATACGCCCACCAGCGGGCTAGAAACTCCTTGAAGCGCAGGTTGATCGGTCTGCGCTTCCATTGATCCTGAGTTATCGCACATGGTTTGCACCTGACTCCCCAACGCCATGCCCACTATTACTGCGTTCAATTCGTAAAGCAGTAAAGGCATGCCGGATCAATCAAGTATCAAGCGGCCAGAGGCATCGGGAGTAATCGGTCGCATTCTTTCTTGGCCACGGCATAGCACTCGCAGGTGCGCTGTTCAAGCCGCTTGCGGTCCAGCACAAAGATATGGCCCCGGCTGTAGCGAATCACACCGGCCTGCTGCAACTTGAGCGCCGCAGCGGTCACCCCTTCACGGCGAACACCCAGCAAGGTTGCCACCAGTTCCTGCGTCATCACCAGTTCGTCAGAGGGCAATCGATCCAGACCCAGGAGCAGGCGGCGGCACAATTGTTGATCGATCGAGTGGTAGCGATTGCACATGGCTGTCTGCGCCACTTGTGCAATCAGGGCCTGAGAGTAGCGCAACAACATGGTGAACACGGGGCCGGGGCGATTGACTTCGTTCTTCGCCACCTGTGCCCTTAATCGATAACCTTGTCCGGCACTTTGCACCACCGCCTGGCTCGGTGTGGCGTTGCCGCCCAGAAAAAGAGAGAGACCTACCACGCCATCGTTGCCCACCACTGCGATTTCGGAGGAGGCTCCCTCTTGGGTCATATAAAGCAAGGACACGATAGCCGTGGTCGGAAAGACCGCATAGGCGGGCGTCCTCCCCGGTTCGCACAGCACCTGACCTAGCGGAAGGTCAACCGCTTCCAGATCCGGCTGCCAGCGTTTCCATTCCTCATCGGACAGCGAGGCCAGTAAATGATTTTGCCGCGGGTTGGATGTGAAACGATGTAGTGCGTTCATAAAACTCTCTTTTTTCATCTCTGAGTCCTGATGATCCTGTTATGCGCTTGTTTCAGATATCGGAGGTTATCGGTTATGTGTGTGGGATCGTTCCTACAACCCTGTCGTGATCGCCATACAGCTTGGTGTGAAGCCGGGTAGATGAAAAGTTGTTGTCCTACGGCACGTAGCGCGTTGTCTGACAGACAGCGTTGTATGTCTCGCCTACCATCCAAAAACTGTCTCATCGAAGCCTCGTCCACAAGCCGCAGGTCATAAAGGAGCAAGCTATTTTTTAATATTCAATCGACCCTGGAGTCGTACTTTTGGAGTTTTCTATGAACATCCATGCCATTACCCACCCCTCCTGGAGCACTGCATCGTTTGGCGAGGCTGCGGACACCTCGCCCAAGGAGTTGTCGGCTTTGGGCGAGCACATGGACTTGTGCCGGGCGTCGCGTGGCCGCCTGTTCGCATTGCATTGCGCAGCACAGACTGTGCATGGCTTCGTTGCAGCGCGATTTGTGACAACACTGGTGTTTGTTTCCCTTGTGATTGGTGTCAGTTCCCAAATGTTGTAGGGCATGGTGCAATTCGATCTGCTCAGTCTGGTACCGTTTGCCAGCCAGTCTTTGTGCGATATTCTGGAGAGTGCCCGAGGTAGAGTACAAGCACCGATCCGGTCCGAGATTTTCGGACAGGAGCGTTTTGCACAGCATGGTCGCAGCCTGGGCGAGACCCATCGCGCCGCCAGGGCGATTTCACGCTCAGCTACTTTTTTCCCGCGTCTGCGAAGCAATATCCATACATTGCGCGAAGCGCACCATTACATTGGCGAGCAATCCTCTACCGGCTATGACATCAGTCCTGCGGCTGAATGGCTGCTCGACAATTTTCACCTGATCGAAGCGCAACTCGAAGAAATTCGGGAAGGGTTGCCAAAGAGTTACTTCAGAGGTCTGCCGGTGCTGCTGGACGAGCCGCTGGCCGGTTTGCCGCGTGTTTACGGCGTGGCTTGGGCCTTCGTGGCGCATACCGATGGCGCTTTTGACGAGGACTTGCTGATACATTTTTTAAGCGCCTATCAGGAAACCCGGGAACTCAATCTCAGTGAAATGTGGGCCTTGCCCACGACCTTGCGTGTGGTACTGGTTGAAAATTTACGCCGCCTGGCTGAGCGTGTGGCCACCAACAAGGCCGCGCGCGAAGTTGCCAACCTGTGCTGCGACCACATTGAAACCTACACCGTTCACGCATTGGACCAATTGCTTGCCCTGCTCACCCAGCGAGGCGTTGAGCGGGTGTTTTTGGCACAAATGGCGCAACGCCTGCAAGACCGCCGAACGACCAGTAACGTCCGCTATCCAGCGCTGTATCACGACTGGCTGCATAACGTGCTGCCGGATTTGGCTGCATTGCAGACGCAGCAAACGGCCGATCGGGCTGCTGACAATCTGAGTGTGAGCAATGCGGTCACATCGTTGCGCGCCATTGGAGATGCCGATTGGCCTGAGATTGTTGCCTGTACCAGCACGCTGATGCGCTTGATGCTGACCTCGCACGTATTCAAGGCCGAGCATTCCGTCACGCGTGATCAGACGCTGCATGGCATTGAACTGTTGGCCCGGCGCAGTGGCCGCAGCGAAGTATCTGTGGCGCAAACATTGCTCAATCTGATGAAGGCCGCAGAGGGCGCCGACAACGCCACGGCGGGGGCCAGTTACTGGTTACGCGGCCATGGGCTGCCCGCACTCCTGCAAGCACTGGGTTTGCAGGAGAACGCCATTTTTTCCTGGCGAGCTATTGCTTTTCGCATCGCATTGCCTGTCTATCTCAGTTCGATTTTGCTGGTGACCTCCGGCCTGGTGGCGTGGATGTTGTTGCACCATGGTGCCGGGCTGAGTGCAGCAGGTCCGCCCGCCTGGTTGATCATGCTGGGTGCCGTGCTGATGATGTTTCCGGCGTCTGAGGCGGTGGTGGCCGTGATCAACCGGCTTATCAGTGAGTCGGCACGGCCTCAGCATCTGCCGCGTCTGGCTTTGGGCCAAGGCATTCCCCCTGAACACCGGGTGATGGTGGTGATTCCTTCCATGCTTGACAGCGTGGCAACCAGCGGTGAACTGGTACGCCGCCTGCAATTGCATCACCTCGCCAACCCGGAACATCATGCCCAGTTTGCGCTGCTCACTGACTGGGCCGATGCCGATAGGGCACATGAGCCTTCCGACGATCTATTGCTGAGCCATGTGCGGCAACAAATCCGTGAACTCAACGCCCGTTATCCCAACCAGATCGGGGAAGAGGGTGCGGCTCCACGCTTCATCGTGTTGCACCGAGCGCGCGTTTTCAGTGAAACAGAGCAGCGCTGGATCGGTTGGGAACGCAAGCGAGGCAAACTGGAGCAACTGGTTGCCGCCTCGGCGCAGGGCAGCCGTGATGCATTCCTTGACTTGGGGGATGAGTCCCGTATGGCTGCAGATGTTCAATACATCGTCACACTGGACAGCGATACCCAGTTACCGCCAGGACGACTGCGCGAACTGGTGGGTGTGGCTGCGCACCCCCACAACCAGCCGCGTCTGGACGCCAGCGGGCGCAGGGTGGTGAGCGGCTACGGTATTTTGCAGCCGCGCGTGGTCACGCCTTTGCCGACTCCCAAGAACTTCACGCTGTATCACTGGCTGTTTGCCGGGCAGTGCGGCATCGATCCGTACAGTGTTGCGTCCTCGGAGGTCTATCAGGATTTGTTTGCTGAGGGGACGTTCACCGGCAAAGGACTTCTGAACGTGCGAGCCATGCATGCCGTGCTCTCAGGCCGCTTGCCTGAGGGACAAGTGTTGAGCCACGATTTGCTGGAAGGCTCGGTGGCACGCTGCGCCGCCGTGACGGATATCACGGTGATTGAGGACGCCCCCCATCATGCCGATGTGGCCGCCATGCGCATGCACCGCTGGACGCGCGGAGACTGGCAGTTGCTGCCGTTCTTGCTGAATCCCAGGTGCTATCACTTGCGCGTGATCAACCTCTGGAAAATGTTCGACAACCTGCGCCGCTCGCTCGTGGCCCCCATGTCCCTGGCCTTGCTGGTGCTGGCGTTTGAAGGTGTCGTTGTGTCGCCGGGGGCTGCGCTGGCGCTGGTGATCGCGGCGTTTTCAGCCGGACCGCTGATGGGTGCGGTGGCGGGTTTTTCGCCCAGCCGGGATGATCTGGCCAAACGCTATTTCTACCACCATGCCGCGACGGATCTGGCACGAGCCCTGTGGGGCGGTCTTTGGCATGTGAGTCAGTTGCTGCAGCAGTCCTTGATGGCCATGGATGCCATCATCCGCGCGCTCTATCGCATGCTCATCAGTCGCCGTCACCTCCTGCAATGGCTGACGGCCGAGGTCGCGCAGACACAGGCCAAGACCGGCTTGGCGGCACTGGCGCGTCAGCACTGGCGCGTGCCGGTGATCGCACTGTTGTTGCTGCTGGCATTGCAAATGCCGTGGTTTGGAAATCCTGCGCCTTATCCGTTATGGACCACGATGTTTTGCGTGTTGTGGGGGGCTGCACCGGTCTGGATTTGGTGGGTCAGCCGGTCGAGTCCGGTGCATAGGGACGCTACCTTGCCGCTTCACGACCAAGCTTATCTGGAAGGTATTGCGCGTGATACCTGGCGCTTTTTCGAGCGCTGTGTCGGTGCTGCCGACAACCACCTGCCGCCCGATAACTTGCAAACCACGCCCCACGATATGGTGGCGCACCGCACCTCGCCCACCAACATCGGTCTGTATTTGCTCAGTGTCGCCTGTGCGCGGCAGTTCGGCTGGATTGGAACGCAGGAGTTGCTGAGACGCATGGAGGCGACGCTCGCCACCCTAGCCACCTTGCAGCGGCACCGGGGTCACTTTCTGAACTGGTACGACACGCAAACCCGTGCCCCTTTGCTGCCGATGTATGTCTCCACCGTGGACAGCGGCAATCTCAGCGGCCACTTGTTGGCGGTTGCCCAAGCCTGTCTGGAACTGGCGCGCGCACCCTATGACAAAACGGCAACGCAGCGTGCGACCGAGATGTCAAGGCAACGACTTGCGCCCTTGCTGGCGATGCGCACCAGCCTGTCGCCAGCGAGGCGTGACGAGCTTCGATGGCTGCTGGCAGACCACCGGGCCACCCGGTATGGCGCAGAGCAGGATGAGCAAGCGCAAAACCCCCACCCTGAGACGGCAGTGAAAAACGCGACGCAGCGTTTGCAGGCGTTGGCCAATGATTGCGAACACCTGGCGGTTCAAGCCGATTACAGCTTTCTCTACCACCGCAAGCGGCATCTTTTTCATATTGGCTATCGGGTTGCAGAGCTGGAACTCGATGCGGGTTTTTATGATTTGCTGGCATCGGAGGCGCGTCTGACCAGTTTGCTGGCCGTGGCCAAGGGCGATGTGTCGGTGCGCCACTGGAGCTCTTTGGGCCGCTTGTTCTTCGCGGTGGGGGCTGAAGCGGGGCTTCGTTCCTGGTCGGGGTCCATGTTCGAGTATTTGATGCCCACGCTGGTGCTGGATGAGCCGCATGGCAGCGTCCTGCGTGAGGCTTGCCATGCGGCCATTCGTGAGCAAATTGCATTCGCGCAGAGGCAAGATGTGCCTTGGGGCATATCGGAGTCGGCCTATGCCGGCAGCGATCACACGCTGGCGTATCAGTACGCGCCCCAAGGCGTACCCAGGCTGGCGCTACGCCGCACGCCGCCTGACGAACTGGTCATTGCGCCTTACGCCACCGCACTGGCAGCACAGATTGCACCTCATCTCGCATTTGTCAATTTCAAAGCCATGGAGAAACTGGCGGCCCGCGCACGCTACGGCTTCATTGAAGCTCTTGACTTCACCTCGGTGCGGCAGTCGAGTGGGGAGGTGCTGACGCTTGTTGAAACCTTTATGGCGCACCACCAGGGGATGAGCATCGTGGCACTCGCCAACGTATTGCTGGGAGGCCCTGCACAGCGCTGGGGGATGGCCAATGCGCATATTGAGGCGGTGACCACTTTGTTGCACGAGCGTGCGCCGCGCGAGGTGTCGATGCTGTACACGCCGCCCCAGGGCTTGCCCTTGCAGGCGCGACAGCGGCGGCGCGTGCCCGGCCTGTTGCGCAATGTGGTGCCGGGCGCTTTGGCACTGGAGCCCACGCATGTGCTGTCAAATGGGCGCTACAGCGTGTCATTGCGTGCCAACGGCGCGGGCTGGAGCCGCTGGGGCCAGACCGGCATCACGCGGTGGCGCGATGATGCGTTGCGCGATGCTTACGGCAGTTTCTTTTATTTGCGCCGCTCGAACCTAGCTGGCAAGGGGGGCGAGCAGCAGCCGGTCTCCCTCACCCAGCATCCTGCGCCTGACCCGGCGGCCGATTACCAGAGCACCTACCACGCCGACCGCGTGAGCTTCGACACGACCTGGCCCCAGTTGCAGGTCCACATCACGGTGTGGGTCAGTCCGGAAGACGATATCGAGTTCCGCCAGATTGAACTGCGCAACCTGAGTGACCGCCCCTTAGACCTTGAACTGATTTCAGCCTTTGAAGTGGCCTTGTCCGATCCACGAGCGGATGAAGCACATCCTGCTTTCAGCAATCTCTTTGTGCGCGCCGAGTGGCTGGCGGCGCACCAGGCCCTCTGGTTCGAGCGCAAGCCCCGTTTGCCAACCGAACAGGGATTCCAAACGGCCCATTTTCTGGCCGAAACCGACCCTCAGGTCGTCGGCATGCGCCTGGCGACCGACCGCGAGCGCTGGGGTGGGCGCAACCACAGCGTGAGTCAGCCCCTGGCGGCACTGGATGAGCTGCCTGCGGTGTCCATCGACCCCAGCACCAAACTCGACACCGGTCTCGACCCCGTATGTGCCCTGGCTGTGCGGCTTCACATTGCCCCTCATGTGAAAGCCCAGTTGACCTTTGCCACAGCCGCCTCCGACAACGCCGGAACCTTGCGCGCCGTGATCGACAAATACCGGCAACACACGCATGTGCAACGCGCCTCCTTGATGTCCGCTACCTTGACCGGCATTCGTTTGCGGGGACTGCGCATCAGCGGCGATACCTTTTCGGCCACGCAGACGCTGACCACGGCGCTGGTGCTGAGCCTGACGCGCCCGCAGGCCAGATCGGACATCATTGGGGGCGATGTGACCGAGGTCTGTGACAAGCGACTGCTCTGGCGTATGGGTATCTCGGGAGACCGTCCGCTGATTCTCGTGTCGGCCGGGGTGATGGAAGGCTTGGGTTTGCTGCGCTCGCTGGCCCAGGCCATGAGCCTCTGGGCTTGGGGCGGCATCGCCTGCGACCTGGTGGTGGTGAATGCCGAACCCAACTCTTACCTGATGGCCCTGCACCGCGAGATTATTGCGCTACGCGATCGCCATGTGGCGGACAACGGTGCGCAAGCCGGCCCTGCGGTGACTGGTTTTTACGTCCTGCGCGCTGAAGAGCTATCGAGCGAAGAATTGAGCACGCTGCAAGCGCAAGCATGCGTGCGGTTGCATGCCGATGGTCGTCCGCTGATGCACCATGTTCAGGAATGGATTGAGCTTCATGAACAGGACCTTGCGCAACGGCAGGGGCGGTCCATCACATCAGTGGGCGTGTCTTCGGGAACCCGCGTTGCTGTGCCTGCACCGGCCGGCGAGTTTGTTGCCGCTTCGGGTGAATTCCGTTTTGACATCCATGCCAATTTGCGTCCGGTGCGACCCTGGATCAATGTGCTGGCCAATCCGCTCTTTGGCGCCCAATTGTCGGAATCCGGTGGCGGCTACACCTGGGCGGTGAACAGCCGGTTGAACCAGGTAACTCCCTGGTCGAACGATCCGGTGGCCGACCCGCCGGGCGAATGGTTCTTGCTGCAGGACCGCAAGACCCAGGCGGTGTGGAGCGTGACGCCCAACGCCTGGGGCGACGACCGGACGACCTACCACGTGTCGCATGGACAAGGCTACAGCGTGATCAGTCACCGCCGGGGAGATGTGGCGGTCACGGCAAGCTGGTGTGTTGACGCCCAGACCTCCGTCAAGCAGGTGCGCCTGGACATCGTCAACCACAGCCCCCGAACCCTGCATTTGCGCGTGATCGGCATCGTCGAGTGGATGATGGGGGCGAACCGGTCTGATCGCAGCACGGTGCATACGTCCTCGTTGCGCCAGCGTTTGCCCGACCAGCAGCAGCTCACTGCGCTGCTTTGCACACAGCGTGAGCGCTCGGCCGGTTTTGGCGATGGGACCGCGTTCTTCGGTCTGACCGAGGCCAGCGGCGAGATGGAAGACTGGACCTGTGACCGGCGCGAGTGTTTCGATTCGCGTGGCCGCCTGGTGCTGCCGGATATCCTGGGTCAGCATAGCGGTGGTGGATTCGATCCTTGCGCCGCACTTTCAACGCGTCTTGTCCTGAATGCAGGTCAGGCGACAGAACGGGTATTTCTGCTGGGCTATGCCGAGAATGCGAGCGCAGCACGACAACTCGCCACCTCGGCCGCCGCCAAGCCGGCCCGGCTGCGAATCGAGCAGGTTCGCCACACCTGGGATCAATTGCTGGGTGCCACGACGGTGAAGACGCCCGATCCCTTGTTCGATGCGATGGTGAACCGCTGGTTGCTGTACCAGACGGTGTCGTGTCGTTTATGGGCCAAGGCCGGCTTCTACCAGGCCGGCGGGGCCATCGGTTTTCGGGATCAGTTGCAGGACGCCATGGCGCTGGTTTGGGCCGCGCCCGAGATGCTGCGTCAGCAGATCGTTCTGGGCGCCTCACGACAATTTTCCCAGGGTGATGTGCAGCATTGGTGGCACATGCCCACGGGCGCCGGCGTGCGCACCCATTTCTCTGACGACTTGCTGTGGCTGCCCTACGCTTGCTCGCATTACCTGCGCACGACCGGTGACGCGGCCTTGCTGGATCAGCACGTTCCTTTCATCGACGGCATGGCCATTCCCGAAGGCGCCGAGGATGCGTATTACACGCCCACGGTGAGCCCCTATGACGCCACCGTTTACGAGCATGCTGCGCGGGCCATTGATCACAGCTTGCGGGTGGGCATCCATGGTCTGCCTTTGATGGGAAGCGGGGACTGGAACGACGGCATGAACCGCGTCGGCATTGAAGGACGGGGCGAGTCGGTCTGGTTGGGGTGGTTCTTGTGCCAGTTGGTGGCCGATTTCGCGCCGCTGGCGCGGGAACGGGGCGAAGAGGTGCGCGCACAACGCTGGGAAACGGCCGCCGAGGGCTGGAAGGCGGCCTTGATCGGCCCCGCCTGGGATGGTGAATGGTTCAAGCGCGCCTTCTTCGATAACGGGGAGGCGCTCGGCTCAAAGACCAATTCCGAGGCCCGCATTGACTTGATCGCACAAGCCTGGGCGGTACTTTCCGGGGCGGCGTCACCGGCCTTGCAGGGCATGGCATTGGCTGCAGTAGAGCGACACCTGGTGGACCACGAGGCTGGTTTGATCCGGCTGCTCGACCCGCCGCTGGCGAATGCCACGCCGAGCGCCGGCTATATCCAGGCTTACCCGCCGGGTATCCGCGAGAACGGCGGACAGTATTCGCACGCAGGCGTCTGGGCCTTGATGGCCGCGGCTGAATTGGCAAAGAGGGGGTCTGGAGACGGCGACACCGCCTACCGCTATTTCACCTACTTGAGTCCGGCCCACCGCGTGCGCCATCCAACCCATGGGGCCTTTTATGGCATTGAGCCCTATGTGATGGCCGGTGACGTGTACACCCAGCCACCCTACGTCGGACGTGGCGGCTGGAGCTGGTACACCGGTTCTGCCGCCTGGATGCACCGCGCGGCCATTGAATCCATTTTTGGTTTGCATCAAGGGGCACAGGCGTTGGTCTTCAATCCTTGCCTGCCTTCCCATTGGCAGGATGCCGAACTGACGCTGGTGCGTGAGGGGCGCACGATGCGGTTCATCCTGGTCCGTGCCGCCACGCAAGCCGCGCTGAAAGCGACCGCCCAATGGCAGGCGCAGGCGCTATGCCCGGGTCAGCCCCTCCATTGGCCCGACCTGGCTCCCCACACCTGCTTCGTCATTCCCTTGTTGGGGGACTCCGCAGCCGCCAAGGCTTGAGGGGCCAATCGCCCCCACAGAGTGGGCGATTCGGGTTGATGACATCCGACAGCAAAAGGCGGCCTCGTCCTACAAACTCAAGCGGCTGACGCCGATGGTTGGGGCCTAGCGTTGCTTTTACAGTTTGTTCAATGGCTGACCCCGCCACCCGTGAACACCGCAGGAGCTTCTGATGAATAAAAAAAATGGCCATCCCGCTATGAATCAACTCTCGGCTGTTGCGCAGGACAGTATCGTGCTGGACGAAGACGCCATCAATGCCGCACGGCGCAGTCTGGAGGAGGGCGCCGTGACTCCGAGTTCCGGTTTGTGGCGCCAGGACATCGTCAAGCTGCTCAATGATTCCCTGGCGACCGAGTTGATCTGTGTGCTGCGCTACAAGCGCCACCATTTCACCGCCAAAGGCTTGGCGTCGGCAAAGATTGCCGAGGAATTTCTGGTGCACGCGAATGCGGAGTCGGCCCATGCGGACTGGATTGCCCAGCGCATTGTTCAGCTCGGAGGCGAGCCCGATTTTTCACCCGACTCGCTGAGCCAGCGCAGCCACGCCGAGTACGACGACTCAACAGATCTCAAAGCGATGATCAAAGCCAACCTGATTGCTGAACGCCTCGCCATTGAGGTTTACAGCCAGCTCATTGCCTTGATCGGCGACAAGGACTCCACCACCCGGCGCCTGCTGGAAGACATTTTGAAGGAGGAGCAGGAACACGCTGAAGAGCTGAAGGACTGGCTCGCCGAGTGAGTTGCTCGCAGTTTTCCGCCCTGGGGTGGTGGGGCTCATCATCACCCGATTGTTCTGTCACACATTAACTCTATCTGGAGATTCACCATGTTGATCCGTACCACTCTTGCCGCAAGCATGACCGCCCTTGTTTTGTTGACCGCCACGGGCTGCGCCGTCACCCGCGGCCAGGAAACCGTGGGCGCTTACGTTGACGACTCAGCTATTACCACGTCGGTCAAGGCGCGCTTCGTCGATAACAAAGAGGTTGATGCGAGTGCGATCAGCGTCGAGACGCTTAAAGGCACGGTCATGCTCTCAGGTTTTGCCAAGAGTGCCAACGAAAAGAACATGGCAGAAACCATCGCGCGTGGTGTGAAGGGCGTGACTTCGGTTCGCAACGAAATTGCCATTCGTCCTTAAATCCGGGACCTGATGCCCTGACACCCCGGTCTTAAAACCTCTCCGCGCTGACAAAGCGCAGGGGTTCGGTGTTGACAGGGTGGCTGAGTTCAAGTGAGCAAGCATGCAGTTGCAGGCGATCCGACATCGCCTGCACGCGCGTGCAGGCATACAGGGCATCGCCCACAATGGCGTGGCCCAAGGCCAGCAGATGCACGCGCAACTGGTGGGATCGCCCCGTAACCGGTTCGAGTTCGACCCGGGTGGTGTTTGCGCTCAAGTCATGGGACAGCACGCGCCAGCGCGTCATGCTCGGCTTGCCATTTTCGTGGTCAATCATCCGGCGGGGCCGGTTGGGCCAGTCCACGATGATCGGCAAGTCGATCACGCCCCAGCTTTCAGGCGGCGGCGCGAGCTGCCCGTCAACCACGGCGATGTAGCGTTTGGTCACAGCCCGACTGGAAAAAGCATGGTTCAGACTGCGTTGGGTGTCAAGGCCGCGCGCCATCACCATCAGCCCGGAAGTGGCCATGTCCAGGCGGTGCACGATCAGCGCATCGGGAAATTGGCGTTGCGCCCGTGCACTCAGGCAGTCTTGTTTGTCAGCACCACGGCCCGGCACCGACAGCAGACCGGCGGGCTTGTCCAGCACCAGCAGGGCATCGTCGACGTACAGCACCGCCAGCGCATCAGACTGCATCGTTGATTTGCAGGAGCCGCTGCAAAGTCTCACACATCTCATCCACGTCGTTGGGCTTGTGAATCAGGGCGCGCGCCCCTTCTGCCAATGCGCTTTTCTCGATCTCGGGCGTGACGTAGCCCGAGGCCAGCGCGATGGGGAGATCGGGGCGAATCAGGCGGGCTTCATGCAGCAGATCGATGCCGGAAATGCCGTGTTCCTT
>JAZKHK010000031.1:0-4742 GCA_040385425.1 Pseudomonadota bacterium
AACCGCGACAGCCTTTTTCACGACAGCTGCTTTAACGGGAGCAGCTTTCTTGGCGGCAGGTTTAGTCGCCACTGGTTTAACGGCCGCAGGAGCTTTTTTCGCAGGCGCTGCTTTGGCCGCGACTACTTTTTTGGCGGGAGCGGCTTTAGGGGCCGGAGCAGCTTTCTTCGCCACTACTTTTTTTGCTGGTACAGCTTTCGGTGCGGGAGCGGCCTTTTTTGCGACCGGTTTTTTTGCAGTTGCCATTTAATTTTCTCCTTGATCAATTTACAAAGAGCACTTCGTGCGAGTTGGAGTGCTTGAAGCGATTCATGGTGTTGGGCTTGATCCCAGCACCATGAATTGGGGTGCACAAACTACTTCTGCCAGTGGCGCAATCAGCAGTTTGTGAAATTCTTGTTGTCATTTTTTAAATCAATCCCAGGAAAGCGCACCGCCTGATTGGTACTCAATGACGCGGGTCTCAAAGAAATTTCTTTCTTTCTTCAAGTCGATCATTTCGCTCATCCATGGGAACGGATTTTCTTCATTGGGGAAAAGAGGTTCAAGGCCGATCTGGGTCGCACGACGGTTGGCGATATAGCGCAAGTAGCCTTTGAACATGGAGGCATTCATGCCCAGCACGCCGCGCGGCATGGTGTCTTCCGCATATTTGTATTCGAGTTCTACGGCCTTCTCAAACAACGCCTTGATTTCAGTCTTGAATTCCGAGGTCCATAACTGTGGATTTTCAAGCTTGAGTTGATTGATCAAGTCAATGCCGAAGTTGCAGTGCATGGATTCGTCGCGCAGGATGTACTGGTATTGCTCAGCGGCACCGGTCATTTTGTTTTGACGGCCCAAGGCCAGTATCTGCGTAAACCCGACATAGAAGAAGAGGCCTTCCATGAGGCAGGCAAACACAATCAGGGACTTCAATAAAGTCTGGTCGGTTTCGGGGGTGCCGGTTTTGAAGGCCGGGTCCATGATCGCTTCAATGAACGGGATCAGGAACTCGTCCTTGTCTCGAATGGATTTGATTTCGTTGTACGCGTTGAAAATTTCGCTTTCATCCAGGCCCAATGACTCCACGATGTACTGGTAGGCATGGGTATGAATGGCTTCTTCAAAAGCCTGGCGCAACAAAAATTGCCGGCATTCCGGCGCGGTGATGTGACGGTAGGTGCCGAGAACAATGTTATTGGCCGCCAAGGAATCAGCCGTGACGAAAAACCCCAGATTGCGCTTGATGATGCGACGCTCGTCTTCGGTCAGTCCATTGGGATCTTTCCACAACGCAATGTCGCGCGTCATGTTGACTTCTTGCGGCATCCAGTGGTTGGCGCAGCTGGAGAGGTATTTTTCCCACGCCCATTTGTACTTGAAGGGAACAAGCTGGTTGACGTCCGTCTTGCCGTTGATGATTCTTTTGTCAGCGGCATTGACGCGGTGCGGGCTACCAGAGAATCCTGCAGACGGCGCAGTCTCCGTCGAGCGGCTGATGGTGGTGCCGAGTGCCTGTGGCAATGGCGTGGAGGGCTTGACTTCTTCGTCCCAGGTCAACATAAATAATTCCAATCAGCAGATTATGAGAGCAGCGAAATAAAATGAAAAGTATTCATTTCCATCGCCGCCATCTTGTGTCCTTGTGTGTTGTGCTGCAACATCGCATCGCATACAAAAACGGTTAAGACCTTATTGGCATGACTCGCAAGTAGGGTCGTCAACGCCACAAAATTTGATGTCCGTTGCAGGGCCTGATGCCATCTGTAATTTTGCGGCGGCGGCCGCGGCATCCAGTGCACTCATGCCGACCGGGTTACTGTGTGCCGGACTGCCCGAAGACACCGCATTCATCCGACCTGCAGACACTGTCGATTTCTCGGCATGGGTGGCCGACATGGTGCGCAGATAGTAGGTCGTTTTCAAGCCGCGAATCCATGCCAGCTTGTAGGTTTCATCCAGCTTTTTGCCGGAGGCGCCGGCCATGTAAATGTTGAGGGATTGGCCTTGATCAATCCACTTCTGGCGCCGTGCGGCAGCTTCTACCAGCCAGCGTGTTTCTAGTTCGAAGGCGGTGGCATACAAGGCCTTGATGTCCGTCGGTACGCGGTCAATCGGCGCTAACGAGCCGTCAAAGTGTTTCAGGTCCATCACCATCACATCATCCCAAAGCCCGAGGCGTTTGAGGTCTTGTACCAGGTAGCTGTTGATGATGGTGAACTCGCCTGAGAGATTGGATTTGACCGAGAGATTGCCGAAGCAGGGTTCAATCGATGCGTCCACGCCGATGATGTTGGAGATGGTGGCGGTCGGCGCGATGGCGGTGCAGTTGGAGTTGCGCATGCCGTCCTGGGCAATCTTTTTGCGCAGGGCTTCCCAGTCCAGTGTGGATGAGCGGTCCACTTCGACATAACCGCCGCGCTCACGCGTCAGCATGTCCAGTGTGTCGATCGGCAAAATGCCTTTGTCCCAGAGCGAGCCCTTGAAGGTGGAGTACTGACCCCGTTCGCGTGCCAGTTCGGTGGAGGCCCAGTAGGCGTAATAGCAAATGGCTTCCATCGAGGTGTCGGCAAACGCCACGGCGGCGTCGCTGGCGTAGGGGATGCGCATCTCATACAGGCTGTCTTGAAAAGCCATCATGCCGAGTCCCACCGGACGATGCCGCAGATTGGACTCGCGTGCTTTTTTCACGGCGTAGTAGTTAATGTCGATCACGTTGTCCAGCATGCGCATCGCGGTCGTGATGGTCTTTTGCAGCTTGACGTGATCCAGCACGCCATTCTTCAGATGTTGCAGCAGGTTGACCGAGCCCAGGTTGCACACGGCGGTTTCGGTATCGCTCGTGTTCAGGGTGATTTCAGTGCACAGGTTGCTGGAGTGAACCACCCCGACGTGTTGCTGCGGCGAGCGAACGTTGCAAGCGTCCTTGAACGTGATCCAGGGATGGCCGGTTTCAAACAGCATGGTCAGCATCTTTCGCCACAAGTCAGCTGCCGGCAGCGTGCGGGAGGGCTTGAGTTCACCAGACGCCGCTTTGGCTTCGTACGCGACATAGGCTTGTTCGAATTCAATGCCGAATTTGTCGTGCAGGTCGGGCACATTGTTCGGGGAGAACAGAGTCCACTGGCCCTTCTCCATCACGCGGCGCATGAACAGGTCGGGAATCCAGTTGGCCGTGTTCATGTCGTGGGTGCGGCGGCGATCATCGCCGGTGTTCTTGCGCAACTCAAGGAATTCTTCAATGTCGAGGTGCCAGGTTTCCAGATAGGTACAAACAGCGCCCTTGCGCTTGCCGCCCTGGTTGACAGCCACGGCCGTGTCATTGACCACTTTCAAGAAGGGGACGACGCCTTGCGACTCGCCATTGGTGCCCTTGATATGGGCGCCCAGGGCGCGTACCCGCGTCCAGTCGTTGCCCAGGCCACCGGCAAATTTGGACAGCAGGGCATTCTCCTTGATGGACTCATAAATGCCATCGAGGTCGTCGGGCACGGTCGTGAGATAACAGCTGGAGAGCTGCGAGCGCAAGGTGCCGCTATTGAACAGCGTGGGTGTGCTGGACATGAAGTCAAACGATGAAAGCACTTCGTAGAACTCGATGGCTCGCGCTTCGCGGTCCGTTTCATTGAGTGACAAACCCATGGCCACGCGCATAAAGAAGGCCTGGGGCAACTCAATGCGTGTTTTGGCGACGTGCAGAAAGTAGCGGTCGTACAGGGTTTGCAACCCCAGGTAGTCAAATTTCAAATCACGGTCGGCCTTGAGCGCAGCGCCCAGCCGTGGCAGATCAAACGCCAGCAGTTTTTCATCCAGCAGATGGTGCTCCACCCCTTTGTTGATGAAGCCGGGAAAATAATCGATGTAGGCTTGGGCCATGTCGGCTTGCACCACGTCCTTGCCCAGGACTTCCCGGGCCATGGTGTGAAACAACAGGCGTGCGGTGGCGTAGGTGTAGTCGGGATCTTTCTCGATCAGCGTACGCGCGGCCAGGATCGACGCTTTGTACACCTCGTCCATCGGGACGCCGTCGTACAGATTGCGCATCGTCTCGGCCATGATGGGGTCCGGCTTGACGTCTGCGCCCAATCCGGCGCAAGCGGACTGGATGAGGCCCTGGAGCCGGTCCAGATCAAGAACAATGCGTGTCCCGTTATCCAGGGCGTACAGCACGGGGGCTTCGGGCGTTTCTTCAACGATCTTCTGGGCGCGTTCCTGGTTGTGCTTTTCCCGGTACAGCACATAGGCGCGTGCCACTTCGTGGTGGCCACTGCGCATCAGACCGAGTTCAACCTGGTCTTGAACGTCTTCAATGTGAAACGTGCCGCCACCTGGGCGTGAGCGCATCAGGGCGCGAATGACCCCTTGCGTTAAAACCTCGACGGTTTCACGAACACTGGCCGATGCGGCTCCTTGCGTGCCATGCACGGCTAAAAAGGCCTTCATCATGGCGATGGCAATTTTGTTGGGCTCAAAAGGCACCACCGCGCCGTTGCGGCGCAGGATCTGGTAATGGCTCAGCGAATGGGGCGCTGCATGGGTCACGCCATCGATGCTGTGCGGCGAAAGCAGGCCGGTAGGGAGTGGGGGGGGTGTCGTCGTAGCAGATTGCATTTGTTTCCTCGTCTATCGCTATGTTTTATGTGAATTGGTGATCGCTTTGAGCGACACGCCATTCACTTGTCGAGTTGTCTGCCTTGGTTGGGCATGACACTAGATATGGGGTGTGGTTTATCATAAACCACTACAGGTAGCGCACAGAG
>JAZKHK010000032.1:0-16157 GCA_040385425.1 Pseudomonadota bacterium
GATAGATTACTGCATTACTACGCCCAGAGGACCAGACCCCGGATTGACAAGAAGACCACTAGCGTAACTCTGACCACGCCGCTAACGATGTTCCAGAGTATGTTGTTGAATATGGCGCACCTGGTGGAACAATGCCTGCAATAGTTGGGTAAGTGTACCCAGGTGCAGCCCAGCCGCACGATACCGTTACTCCGCTAATGATTGCGCACACATTCCCATTACCGACTACATAAACAGTGAAATATATTGGCTTATCTGAGCTGTTTGTGTAAGCACCACCTAATGCTCGACTTGAAGTTAAGTTCTGCCAAGTTTGACCATATCCAAGACCACTAGCTACGCTTTTCCAAACCCCGGATTGACAAGAGTATCAGTGTGTATTTTCAGTTGAATGTACGTCCTGCGGTAGTAAGTGTTGCAATACTTTTGCCTGAACAATCCATTGCATATGCGAAACCACTTGCGCTACTGAATGAGCCAGTAGAAGTGAAAGCTATCACACGACCACCCGTCCCTGTATATGAAGCACCCCCGGCTGATCCAGTTGCGAGTTGGAATAACTCGAAGATGTTGTAGCTTGATTCAAAACATACTATCCAACTCGGGAAAGTTGTCGAATTTAAACCAAGCATGGGGGCCAATGCAATTGGTTGACCGAGCTTCGCCCAAACCCCGGATTGACAATCTTCACGCCCTCAGAGGGAATGCAAAAGTTACATCAACTCTTAACACTCTCTTGAAATTTTGGTGTCAATCTATTCTTTTTGCTGCGCAAGCGGATCGATCATGATTACTTTTGACTCATCAACAGTCGTTAAAAATTGATCAGGTTCAGGCAAATTACACGATGAATCACGCATCTCGTTCAGAATCCGTCGCATTAGAACGTCCTGCGCGTCTCGTATTGCCGTATCCTTGTCATGACCTTTTCCAACCAGGTCATCAAAATCAAGTAGCCGAACGATAAACCGTTCAAATTCCTTTTCGATGACTGCAGGGTAAGGAACCATGTTCTCCAACACGACCTGCTTCCCCTTGTTACGACTACCCTCAAGTTTGCGAACAAGACGCTGGGCCTTTAAGTGCGTGTACCTCTTGAGCATGGCCAAGCTCTTATGACCGGAGATTGCGGCGACTTCCATGACATCCAGTGTTCCCAGCTCAAACAGCCGGGAGCATGCTTCATGTCGGAGATCATGAAAGTGTAAATTTTCAATCCCGAGCTTGATCATCATGAAACGCCAGGTAGATTTAATACCTTCCTTTTTGTATCCGAAAACCCTGCCACTGGACTTCACGCCGATTCGAAGAATTGCATCTCGTGCTTTGATGGACAGTGGGACATCGCGTTTGCCGCCGTTTTTTGTCATTGGCAAGTGGGCAATACGGGTCTTGAGGTTGAGGTGTTCCCAATGGAGTCCAAGAATCTCCCCCTGACGCATGGCCGTTTCAAGAGCCAGTACGATGATGGAGTACAGATCCGGGTTCACATGTTGGTGAGCGTACCGGAGGATGCGACGGTCTTCCCTAGGTGTTAAGCGTCGGTCACGGCCGGGCGGCGGCTTGGGTTTGCGCACCAGTTTGACGGGGTTATCGTCGCACAGTCCCCATTCGATACGTCCAATATCGAAGAAGTTGGACAAGAGACACATTTCCAGGCGCACCGTTGCCGGCGACAGCTTTTTTCCAGTCTTGGGGTTGAGGTCCTGCAAGCGCTTATCGCGGTATGTCGCAATGTCCACCGAGGTGACTTGCCGTACTACCTTTTTGCCGAGCCCAGACCGCTTGAGCTGCTCGATTCGGTAGCACTCCTGCTGGTAGCCTTTTTTGAGTATGGAGACTTCTTTCCTGTATCGCTCAATGGCGACAAACATGAGTTCATCCGTCATGATGAGCACAAGTAGCCCGTGAGGGCCGCCATCTGGGTATGCAGTTCATCGAGCGTGAGCTGCACAAGTTGGGCCGCATCAGTGTCCAAACTAGCGGCGAGTGTGTCGATGGTGTTGAGCGTTGGCGAAGCCATACCTCGCTCCAGGAGCGAAACGTAGGTACGTGTCAATCCAGACTCAAAACCGAGAGTTTCCTGATTCCACTTCTTCTTTTTACGTAACCGTGCCAGCGTAATGCCGAATGCTTTATTAAGTGTTGTTGTTTTGCTTACGACCATGCAATTTTTTATCCTTGCCGCATGATGTAATTGACTCTCATACTTGTCAGCAAACTATATTTGTCAAAACAACACATTTCCCTAGATACTTTTGCTGCAAAAGTTCAGCCCATTTATCAGAATGTCTCTGTCACTTATCCTTGTTGAATCTGCCGCCAAGGCTTCACGCATTGCCGCATGGCTCCCTGAGGAGGTGCGGGTGATGGCAACCTATGGGTCGATCTGTGGCCTATCCAGATCCGGCCCTCAGGGTCTCGGTGTAGTGCGATCTTCACTTTCTGGGCTCTACGAGCTAAGCCACGACCCTGTGCGTATGGTGGACGGTGTACGTGTCGTTTCGGCCGTCCGTGCGTTTATGGATAAGCACCCAGAAGCGCAAGTATTCCTGGCCATGGACAACTCAGCGGATGGAGAGGCGCTTGCGGCTCTGCTGGTTCGCTTTGCTGGACTCTCGCAAGCCAAGCGCATGCGCCTCGATGTGTTTACGCCAACCAATCTCGCCCGTGCGCTGCGCGATCCTTCGGTGCTCAACGGTGGCGTGGTGTGTGCCCGTGAAGTACGTCGCGTGATCGACCGCCTGGTGGACCACCATGCTTCGCGCTTCTACGCACGCACTGCTGACCAGGTGGGCCACGACGATCTGTCGTTTCAAGGTCTGGCCATATTGGGCTTGCTCGCGGAACGCGCCCAAAGACTGCATAGTCGTCGTCTGATGCCGCAGTACACGGTAGAACTTGATCTCGGGGGATGGACCGCATGTAGTTGGGTTCCCACAATGCCAGCGGGCTCACCGTCTTTCATGGCTCCGAACTCCTGGTATGACCTGGACGGCCATGATGTGGCGACCTTGGATGATAGGACCGCCGAACTGGCGGCCAAGCAGCGGGATCTGCTGGTCATGGGCAGCGACACCCGCTGTGTTTTGATGTCACCCCCCTCCCCTATCACATCCACCAATGTCTACCTGGAAGCCTGCAGGGCTTTTGGGTGGCTTCCTCACCGCACGGCAGCGGCGCTGCAGGGACTTTTTTTAGGTGATGAGGCCCTTGGTGGCCTTATCAATTGTCCACACGCTCTTGAGGCCGTTGCCCGCCCTCTGCGCCCGCTGGAATCTGGCCGATTGGTTGACTTAAGTGACCAGGACCAGCTATTGCTCTATCAGTTGATCCGCGTCCGCTGGTTGTGCAGTCAAATGGAACCGGCGCAGTGCGAAATCCAGCGCATTGAACTGGCAGACGTGTCCGGGAGACACAGGTTCTTTGCAGAACATCGCCAGGTGCTCGATCAGGGCTGGATGGCGGCACCGTGGCCGCAGTTGGACGCGGCGCGTGCACAGGCGATACCGGCGAACCTGGTTACCCAGAGGTTGCCGCAACTTGGGAAAGGTAGCTTTGTGCGGGCGCTGGATTCGAGCTGTCACACAGTCGAGGGCTTTGATGTGGAACCTTACTTATTGCATCAATTGCTTGCGCGTCTGACAGAACTGGGTGTTGGTGCCGGTGACTTGCTGGCGCCGGTTCTACGTCGAATGATAGCTGTGGGCTGGGTAGTTGTGGCGGCTGACGGCTCTGTGCATTGTTCGCGTGCGGCCGAGGACTTCTGCGCGGCGATTTACCCAAGGTTTCGGATCAGCAACCTTGGTTACCTCATAGAGTTGGAGGCAGCTCTATGCCGTGTGGCTTCGGGTGCCATCGACGGCCCCAGCCTGGTTCGTCGAGTCTGGGAGCAGCTTGAAGCGGACACTGCATGAAAATCAATGTTCGGCTGATTTATAATTTTTTACTGGATAGAGCAACAATTCTTCTAAAAATCACACAGTGATGGATGTGGTGCCGGCGGGTCAACGCTACTTATACATTTTGTTGGTCTATCCAATTCCCATTCAGCATACTTAGTTGAGGCTTTATATCTAAGCGTAGGAGTGGATCTCATGTGCACGAGCATCTACTTCGTAAGGCGCATTGGTATAGCCAAATTCAGCAATCTGCTGAAGATATTTTGGAATGTATGCGGCGATTGAACCAGCCTGTTCGTACTGGTGGACATGGCGGCACTCATGTGACAAAAGGCGATGGTCGTTGAAGCCGTTGCAAATATAGATTCCGTACCCAAGAGTAAGACCAATCATATTTGGTCCAAGCAAACCGGCCTGCAAAGCTGCCTGGCGCAAGAACGAGTCTGTTGGTAGCGGTAGTTGGGTAACCAATGACACGCGAATTTTCTCAGGATATTGCACGCCAACTGCGCGTGCCATAACAATGTCTCGCTCATTGAGTGGCGCACCATGCTGCAGTATGTCCCGGGAGCACCTTTCAATCCACTCAATTGCAAGTGGAGTTAGTGCTAAAAATGCAGCTTGATTCAAGCTCGGGGTTACTTCGTCAATGCGGTTCATGGCTTCAGTCCTGAAAGCGGTGCATCATGTCGGTCCAATCTGAATGACAGCGAGTGATTGAATTATTGGGTAGCAATAAGTTGCAACCAAAAATGGAAGGCCAAGGCAGAGGATTAAAAATGATGCGACGCACCAAGAAACCTTTTTCTTGATTTTCATAGTGTCACTTGTGATGATTTTCCATATCAGAACCATACCGGGCTGAGCCAGTAAAAATGTGAAAATGTTCAGGCCACGGGTCAATATTTCCGTCCGTTCAACCGTTGGTAGACTGAGGAACCAAACCAGCCCAAATGTGCCGCCAATAATCATCATTAGCAGGATCAACACATCGGCTGTAAGACTTCCAGTTCCCGTCTTGGCTTGAGTGTTCGAGGTGTTCATATTTCCTTTACGAGCAAATTGCAAAAGTCACACCATCGCAAACCTTGGGAGAGACACCAATAAATTGGACATAAAACTCGCCTTCCTTACCCAAAATGCGGACCTCAACCATTTTCCCAATCATTAGTCTTTTCGGACTTTCACCCTTCGAAAAACCATCATCTACCCACAATTCGCGCATAGCTTTTTCAAATCGTTGATCAGGAGCCGAATTCACCGCCATAGCAGCAATCATGATTTGGGTAACGTCTTTATTCGGCACAGGCACTGATGCAAAAAGTAGGTGAGCATTCTTTCTCAAACCAAGCGTCTGAATCGCCAGTTCTTCTTTCTGGGAATCCGCCCAGGAACCGTACCCGACAATGGATAAGAGTGAAAGGATCACCAATACACCCATCACGCGAAGGATAAATTTCTTGCTCATGATTTCTTTGAGTGTTAATTGCGTTTTTTTGCCAGCCGACCAAGCAGCACAAAGGCATTCAACACCGCACCCGATGCGGCAAGAAGCCCTAATAGAATGCCGTTTTCCGAATCCCTGATAAGTAAATCGATCGATGCAAGTGCTGACAGAAAAAGGCCAAATGCAGGCATTCCAAGCGGATAGCGGCTGATCAACTTTTG
This sequence comes from Pseudomonadota bacterium, assembly GCA_040385425.1. Lineage (GTDB taxonomy): Bacteria > Pseudomonadota > Gammaproteobacteria > Burkholderiales > Burkholderiaceae_C > Rhodoferax. Next base: position 5,571 of record JAZKHK010000032.1, read on the forward strand.
CATCATTTTTCCTCGGTTAGACATTAAAGGCGGGTAGACCGTCCCACTCAACTTCAATTTTTCGGATACCTACGCCTGCAAGCACGCTCAACAACCCTTCGAGATTCGGATAGCCCGTTTCTTGATCTGGCTTGGCCAATTCAACAGAGCCGACTGGCGTGTCCACCCGCGCATGCCACAGTAGGTCGTCAGCAAACCAGATCAAGCCGTTCGAATCACGCTGGCTGAATGCCTCAACGAATCCACTTGGGTCAACTTTTTGTGCACCTTTACTCATGTAATTTCCTCGATGTTTATGTGCGGTCGTAGTCACGTTCAAGACTGTTTTCAGCCAATGGCACAGCCTCCAGCGTTTGCAACATGACGTGGCCATCAGGGATAGCTCGAATCAAACTCAGGACTTCATCGAAGATGAGTTCGGTTCGGATTTCAATCTCTTGATCCGGCAGTCCATCCGCATTCGCCTTCATCGACAACTCGGAAACTGCACACGCAGCGTTAACAAGTTTTTTAAGCTTATCTGCATCGGCCATGCATTCGGCACGTAAAGAGTAAATGTTCACAGTTCTTTCCTTTACTTCTCTTAGAGCTTGCCATCTCTGATCTGTTGTTCGACATAGGCGGCATACTTTCCAGCCGCCGCCTTGGAAATTCCAAGTTGCTTGGCTACTTGAGAGATCGCTTGATCAACGGCAACTTTGTATTCTCTGGACCCTTCTACCGGAGGCTCTTTCTTTTCAAAATCGAATGACAGTAACAAAGCGTCGATCAACGGGCGGGCAAGGCGCTGTGTACCAAGTCCATTCATGCCACCAAGAGCCGTACCGGTTAGGACCATTGTGGTTGAAGCACCAAATGCCGACAGCCCTTGGGCAAGTGCGTGTTTGTAGGCATCCTGAAGCGCTGCGCCGTATGAACCAACGGTTTCTTTGGCCGCAATGTCTTTTTCCATATCCTTCTTGAACAATGAATCGGGACTGTAATCCAGCGCAATGCGACCAAGTTGCTCACACAGTACGAGGGCAACCTTTACGCCAGTTGGTGACATTGCCCGTTCCTTCATAAGGGCTTCGGTCGCATTTCCATAGTTCTCATTGATTTGGACCTTTGCCTTATCGCTCAAGTCTCCAGGGTAGCTTTCAGCGAGTAGCCGAAGACACACGCACATCAAATCCGTAGTTGTCTCCAGAGGGTCTTTTCCTGCCACTCCCTTCACAGTGGCATATAGGACTGACTGGCGAGCAACACGTTGCGCATCTTCGTCATCGGCTTTGTATTCGTATTTCTTCTTGGGCATATTGTTTCCCTTCAGTTGGGTTCAAGTTCTTCAAATTGGGTTGCGGTATTCATGTTTTTTCCTTCGGTGGTCAAATTGGATCGCAACCAAACGCCGCACCTGCCGGTATCGTGATTTCAACACCAGCGCGTGCATCTTTATCCTGCGCAGGTTTTACGTTCATTTTGTGGACGCATCGATACTGCTTGCCTTGTCGATCTGTCAGCTTGCTTATTACGGTCGCACGCCCCTCTGGAGTGACCGAGACGTTGATCGGCTCAACAACCATCCCCTGTTCCTTGCCGCACCCAGCGCAAATAATCAACAGGATAAGGTACGAGAAAACTCTCAACTTCCTCATTAGTTCAAACATGAACGGATTCCTTTACTTCAAAATTGGCTCGCTACGCGACAATCGACGGGCGATAGAAAACAATGCGGCCCGCTCTGCATCCCTGTTTGGGGCATGCTGCCATTCCTTCCATTCATCCCTGCCGTAACTAGGCCAGATATTCCCACGGGGTCGAACAACCTCTGTGATTTTCCCGCCATCCTCGTAGAGCAATCCCCACTTCAGCGGCAAATCATTGGGTTTAATCATGTCCTTTGGACAAAGATAAAAACGATACACGCCAAGACCGGTTGCACCTATTTGGCGCTCCGGTTTTTTTGTATCAGCCAGAAAATCAGCACGACTCACCTTGACCTCAATGATGGTTGAGCACGTCGAACGAAAGGCAACGACATCCGCTTGCTCACGAGAACCCACGGCGTTGATTTCGGTGGCAATAACCGCAAAGCCCTGCTTCTTGAGCCACTTCGCGCCAAGAGCCACTAGATTGTCATGTGCCGAGGTTGCCATGGTCGCATTCCTTGATCAGTCGTTGGGATAGTTCTCTGGATTCCACGCCCCATTTATGAAACTGAAGTTGGCCGTATCGCTCGACATCGCGTAGCAGAACGTTAGTGTCGCCCTGTATCCTGCCTTTGTTCGCTCGAACGAGGGAATGCAAGGAACACCATCAGGCACTGCGGCCCGCTGCTTCGCCCATAATGAATTCGCCAGTATCCAGAACGCTGTCTCGATGTCTTTTGAGACTTCGCACACAGTAGCTTTGCTCATCTATCTTCCCCGATGTTGTCGCCAGAAGCAGTGCGAACAGATGGATGGCGACTGGACATGATCAAAAACGCGGCGAAGGCCCCCAACAGAAGCGTGTCAATAATCCAGATCGTTCCCCAGGGCAGCGAATAGAGCCAATCAATCGACTCACCAATTCCGACACTTCCATCAAGTTGACTGGACTGAAAATGCTTCGTCAACCACAAGGCACCAGAAAGCACGCCCCAAGCGACAAGCGTGAGCTTTACCAAGCCCAAGATGCCTTCCCTCCTGTATTGCCAGATGAGCAGGACTGGAAGACCACACAGTAGCAGTGCGAAGGTAAGTCCGTACAGTAGAAACATCATTTGCTTTCTGGATTCCTCAATGGCTATTGCGCAAACATGTCGCATTGCCCATTGAGATACTCGTTAACGCAACGCCTCAATAGTCGGAGAATCAAGTTTTCCACTCATCGCTAATCCTTGTGATTTCTGAAACAGCTTCAGTTTTTCAACAGATTTTTTCCCAAACACCCCGTCGGGAACCCCAACCGGGTATCCCAATTGGTTCAACCGAACTTGAGCTTGGGCTGTACTCATCGTAGGATTGTTAGTCGCCGCCTGTGTCTCACTAACTGCTACCGGCGCAGTCAACCGACCGCCTGCCCCTGCTTTTACGTTTTGGTCATTCGATGCACCAGGTTGACTGCAATTTACATCACCGTAATAAATTGAGCAGTTATACATTTTCCCCAAATAAGTCGTTCGGAACGAAGTTGAAAGTGCACCCTTTTCAATTGAAGATATTTTGATACTCTCACGAGGCACACCAAAATATGATGCAGTTTTCTCATGAATCGAATTCTCGTCAACAGCAACGTTCATCGCCCCTGAAATAAGTGGAGCACAGCCAGAGCTAAATGCAGCTCCTGCAAGAATAATTGCCATTTTTGCTATCATTTTTCTGTTCATATACTCTCTCTAGGTTGGTTATTTAAAAATAATTTTTCGAAAAACGGCAGCTCCGTTTTCCTTGATTAGGCCGCTGCCGGAACCCAGCCGCTGGCAATAAGAAAGTCACGACGATGAAATACGGAGGTCAATGAATCCTCTTTCATTTTTCTCAGAACATCGCGTGCCCTTGCCAAATCATCTCCAGTGAGCCCCAAAGCCGCCGCTAGTGGTCGCTGCCCAACAGTGCCCCGAACAAGGGTTGCGGCGTTCATTGCCGACGTGAGCAGTTTCGTAAATTTACTGGACATGTTGTTTCTTCGTTTATTTATTTGGTTCGATTATAGGTGCGTTTAATGCACCTTGCAAGGCCAATTTCATTCCCGATGCTTTAAATACTGGCCCCAGGTCTGCGAGCGAGTAATTGGCGCCTGTCTTGTCGATCTGCACCCCCGCCTGTGCCTGCGACTTACCAATCAAATCGGAAACTGTTTTTTTGTCCAACCCGGTACGAACCACGATCTGTACCAGTGTGGCACCACCGGCCTCCTGAATCGCTCCAAGCACCGCCAACATTCGCCGCAAATCCCCCTTTGGGTACTTCGGTGCGACTCTCTCAATATGAATTTTCTTTTGCTGCAAAAGTTTTCCTTTTAGACGGATGCTAATTCCGATGCCTTGCGCTGGATTCCTGAAAGTGCCTGTTTGACTTCATTCAAGTTAACGAGATCAGCCCAAAGCTCAAATGTCGGTTTCGACTGGCGATCAGCAAAACGAGGGTTTTCAATCTCGTAGTTCTCGTAGATTGTTAAGAGTTCGTCGCACGTCGATACGATATTCTCTGTGTTGCCACTTTCGACGGCATTCGCAATGCGTTCAAAATGATGCAAAGCATCCGCAAGAAACATCAAATCCACTGCAGACCTTGCAGGAGCGGCTTGTTTTGCACCGAAATCTCCGCTGCTGTAGCCATGACGGTTATAGGCGCTGTACATGCGAATTGCAGTCGCTGTCATGCCTGTAAATTTCACGAGCCGAACCAGTTCAGTGGTGTAGTTAATAGCTTGAGACATGGTTTCCTCGGTGTTTATGGTCACATGGTGCGGCTGCGATGGCATGACCGGCAGTAGATCGAGTCACCACCTATATTCTGCAAGGTACTCACTGCTGTATTCGTTTCAGGAACCTCTCTCCCACAGCGGGTAACAACCTTACCTGATGATGTTGGGGTTAAATGACCCGTTTGTGAACCCGGTTGAAAAGTAGCGCTGAAAGGCCCACTTTGCCTCACGGAAATTGAGTGATATTTTTGGATGTTAGGCCATGTTACGTAAGTTGCCATTCTTGTCTTCCTCTGGTTCAGTTCTGGTTTGATCGCCCGACAAGGCAAGTTCCACGGTCATCTCCTTCAAGCGTCCAAGCGCATTCACCATCGTCGTCAATTTCTTGGTGGAAGCTTTTGCACTCGAAACAAATTGCTTTCTGGGAGATCTTCAGGTTCGGATGGATCGCAAAGCATTCGCATCGCTGCCCTTGGCCGTAAGTGTGGACGACTTGCATAGGCCGAATTCTTAAGGGTTGGTAGGTCTGTCAATCTGAGCTTGCAACTTGAATGCCGCCCATCCGCAAATCAAGCAAATTGCAAGACGAAAAAACGTTTCGGTCCCTAGTGACACACCCCCAGTTTGGGCGTAATGAACAATCACTGGACCAAACGCCAATCCACCAATCAACAACGCCGCCAAACGGTATTTTCCGAATACGGCAGCGATGCCGGCGACCAAGGCAACAATAATTCCAATGTCTTCCACGATTCATGTTTCCTTTATTCGAAGTCGCAGGAGCCAGAATCTGTCTCCAATGAACTGGACACATAGCAGTTTGACGGAGCATGGCTGGAGTGGTGATAGCTTTGTGATGGTGCATCCTGGTGCATGGATGAACCAATGAGTGCTCCCGTCAGTGAGCCGCCAACGGAATAGCCCAACATTGTGCTGCCAGTACCCGCACTTACGAGCATAGATGTACCAAAATCTCCATCGTTCGATTTGGTTGCTGTGTCAGCTAAAGCCTTGCTTGGAATGGCCCTTGAGGCTAATGCTTTCGGTTTGATCATCGATCCCGAGGTCAGGCCAGGGAAAGTAGTGACAGGCTCACCCCGGCGCATATAGGCCCCCGCAGAAAGCTCATCACGGCGTAGGCGATTCAGATTTTCATGCGCCACTGCGTTCCCATTTTTAGACGCATCAGGCTTGCTTCGGAAAACGTTTTTGAACCAATTGAACATGGATTTTCCGTCTAAACAAAATATGCACGGTCGAACCATTGTTTAGCGTACATGCGTTCATCACTGCCGTTTGAAATGAAACCGTCTTCGCGTGGATTATTCACATAACTCTGCAAACCACAAACATCTGCAATCAAACCACGCAAGGCCTGCTCTACAGTGATGCCTCTGGACTCGCATAATTGAAAAAACTCAGGCGGAATGTCGATCTCAACCTTATCTGTTTCGTCCTTGATGTATCGTCCACCCTCGCCAGGTATCAAACCTGGCTTCGCAGTGATGCGGTCTTCGATCCCATCAAGTCTCCAGCTCCATGCGCCGAAATAACCTTCGTCTTCGTTGGCTGGGATGTCCTGCTCAGGCCAGCGACGTAAGCGTGGGTCAGGATATGCCCGAAAGAGAAAGTCGCCATCAGTCTTAACGGTCAACACGCCGCGCGACCCCACTTGGTGGAATGAAATAGCCTTTTGGAAGGTCTTCGCAAGGCCGTCTGTCGTTTCAAAAACGGTTTGATTGACCTTGATGTCGATACTCTTGATCGTCATGTCATAAAAAATCTGGTCAGAATCGCTCATGTCAGGCTCCCATAAAGAGTTTGCTTGTCAGCTACAAGCCGTAACTTAGTTGGATTCAATGAAGTCGCACTCCAGGAAGAATTGGCGCGTACTGTCACTTGCTTGCATCACGAGACGCTCTTTTGCTGCAATGACTTGGCAAGTGATCCATATAGACGTATTAAGCGCTCTACGGGCCATCTGAGTCCGTTTCGTGGCGGCTTGGGCTAGTTCCATCGCAAAAGCTTGTCTACGTTCGTGGGCAGCTTCCACAGCTTCCTCTACCGGCATACCATTAAACCCGCCATGAGCCGCAATATCAGCAGCCAGCTCGTTCAGATAAGTAATATCTTGAGGTGTGAGTTGCGATGGCATTACTGATTCCTTTGTATATTTTCCTGATTACATTATAGGTGCGTTTAAAGCACCATACAAGGAAAATTTAACAACAGACGAATCTAATACTTGCCTAAGCCCAGAAACCGCGTAGCTGGCTCCTTCTTTGATGATCTTCGCCTCCATCTATTCCCGCTTTAATCTAGTCGAAGTAGGTGGTTTTTTGGGGGAAAGGTTTAGGATTTTTACTCCCTCCATGACACACACCCCTCTGTTTCGCATTTGTTGTGAACGCGCTCATTGGATGCAGACTGCGACAGGTGCAATTTGCCCTTGCATACCGGGCACTCAACAATCTCACTTCGGTCCGCTGCGAGCTTCCTCTTCACGCGCCACTTGCTGGCAACTCGTAAACCAGCGAGAGTGTTTCTAAGTAACTGTTCAGTTTTTAGCCGATCTTGATCAATTTGTTCGGCTGTTGGCTCCAGGCGTAGCGAACACGCCATGACAACTTCATCACGGTTAATTTTCTTGCGGCTTTTTTGCTTATCCGGCTTGCTGCAGATTCCCGTGTTATGCGCTTGGGTGGTCCGTAACTTAATGCACGGTGCGCGCAGCATGACCCCCGGGCGATCACCATCAAATGCTTGCTCGTAGTCAACGCCCGCTGCACATTTGTAAGTGCCACCCTTAAGATTCAAGCCGATATAGTGAATGCAGGTTCCGTAGTTCATGAGAGTTCCTTTCAGCGCTCGTGCGCAAGGCTCTGAAGCATCCCGCGCATGTCTTTAATCTGCTTACCCACATCCTCCAGCAGCTCGGCAAAATCTTCGTCCCCGCCGAAGCCCATTTCTCCGAGGGTGAAGCCAGCTTCCACATCATCAGCAATGGCCTTGAGCCGTCCTACTAGATTTGCGATCTGGCGCTGCATCCATTCAATACGTTGCAGCGTCTCCGGTTTCTGGCTGGTTTTGTGTTGCCCCTGCAGATCCAATGCGAACGTCTGGGCTGATTTAAGACAATCACCCAGAGCTTCTGATATTTCCATACATCACACCGAGACGCCAGCTTCGCGCAGTTTTCCTATCGCCGCTTGAATTGTGGCCTGCGCATCGCTAATGGTTTTCGCTTTTTCCTGCGCCGCGATCAGTGCCGCTTGGTCGCTCTCTGCGCGCATAACCTTTTGGCGACGCATGGAGCTTCCATAACGGCGCGCCAGGTCTTTCATCAAGCCTGCAACCGCATGAACGGTATCGCCATCCAATGAATCGACGTGAACCACATACAGCAGAGGGTCGGGCGATTCAGCCAAGTTGCGCAAGGTAAAGGAGCGGGTGCCCTTCAGGCGGCCTCCAGCGGTCTCTTCGCGAATATCCGTGAACATATCGCCGCTGGCGCTGATCAGCAGCCCGCCAAATGCATCCATCACCGGCCCCAGGGCTTCCTTGAAGTCTTTGGCACTGATCATTTGCAACAGCGAAAGTGCCTGGTGCTCAACACCTTCCAGCAATACTTCATCATCCTTCAACGCCGACGCGAAGTGCTGGAGTGCGTCGCGCAATTGAGCATTCGCATCCTTGCGCCTCAGGCTAAGCAAGTTGCTGGCCATTAGCGCCCTGACCTGCCGGCCACCCATCAATGCAGTAGCAATGATTTCGGCGATCCAAGGGGTCTCAAGGTCGATTTCTGCAATCAGGTCCCAACGCATTTCCTGGTCGGTCATTCCTGGCCACAGGTGTTCGACGTGATGTGAGCGCATGGCCAATGCCGCGGCTTTGATTGCGTCAGCAGCAATTGGATGGTCTGGCATGTCAAAGCAGATCGCGCTTCGGCCCAGTTTGAAAACCGCCTGTTCCGGGATCAGCGTGCTGACGATATTTTCCTCAGCCGGAGTTTGTGCTTGCCGAGTCATTACCGCCACTGCATGGACAATCTGTTTTGGAACAGCCGGCGCATTCATTTCGGACGCTGCCAAGGGTGGTATGGCCGGGGTCATTGTCATGGGCGCGGACACCTGTCTGTCGGAAGTCGGCGCGGGAGGGTTGGAGGCTGTCAGCGAAGCAATGCGCGGCTCGTCTTCGGAGCCATAGCCGGGCAATTGCTCAGCAGGAGGTAGTACATGAGAGGTCACTACCTGTCTGTCGTTCGGCATCTCTTCGGAGTCATCATGCCACGGCATACGCTCTGAGTCATCTTCGGCCGTTGGACCGTCGGTGGCACCGCCAGCATCCCCGAACTGGTGTTCACCAAAATTCGGCATGAAATCATCGTCAGCGGGAACGCCGGCTTCACGGCCCATAGACTGAAGTTCCTGCATTGCCAATTGTTGGAAGTGCTGTTGCACACCCCCAAGTGCATGATTCCCATGATTCAGCATCATTTGAACCTCAGGGACAGCAATAGGAGCGGATGCGGCTGGCCGCACGTCAAGATCCATAGTTGCCGGGATCGACTTTCCCATGTCCTTCAGGAGCATTCCCATGGTTTCCATGGGGTGATAGACCTCAGCTTGACGCCATCCCAATGACGCGAGAACCGCGAAGAAATCCGCCAATGCATCCGGGAGTTTTTCTTGACCAAATTCAATAGCTACAACTGCCCCGTCGTGACGGACCATCACACCGGTCTCTTCATGTGTAAAAATGAATTCGTCCGAGCCGCACGACGCATCGTTCCAACCAAAGGTGCTGAATGCGCGTAGGGTTTGCGTGCGATCCCATTCACCCAATTCATTCAGGCAGACAAGTACCGCTTCAAACTGGCGGAAGTCTTCAATCCATTCGTGCGTTTCCAACATATGGTTACCTTGTCTTAAATAGGAAAAGCGCTCAATGCGCGGTGATTAACTTAATGAGCGCGAACATTACGCAGGCTGTTACTGCGCCACCCGAGAAAAATGCCAGATACATCAGCCAGCGCTTTTTGGTGTTTGCTCCGAAGTTGTAGATATGCGCGCTAAGGTCGGCGATCAGCTCTTTCGAGATGGCAACAGCCTGCTCCCGCAATACCACACGATGCAGCTCAATGGTGGAATCCACCTTTTGCTGCAAAAGATCCGGCGCGTTTTCCAGGATAAGTTGACTCCTGCTCATCATGGCCAAGACCACTAATAGCGGATCGTCATTAGCAACGCCAAAGACCTTTTGAAATTCATTGAGCGATTCGACTTGCTCGGAAGTCAGAGGCATTTTTTGAAGCGACTGAACAATGGATACAAGACTCATGGTCTGTCCTTAGAGTTGGGGTCTTTGAGGTCAATCCCATAAAGGGCCGTAAAGCAGTTTCCACAGCATCGAGAGCGAGCGCCAGGAATATCCATCTCGCGCATGTCATGAATGGGGGGTACCCCCCCACACAGCGACTCGGCACCCGACCGCGGGCTTATGTATGCGTGGAAAAGCCTGTCGTCTTGATGTCGCAGCCACGAGTGGGCCAACACTTTTTGAATCTCGGGTGTCATTACCATTTGCCAAACTCCAAGTTCGGCATGTCTTTGTTGTCGATCATGTCCCAAAGGGTTTCGTTCACGAGGTCCTGCCACCGTTTTAATCGTGCCCGTGCCATTGCATTAAATGCATACGTTGTCGAGCCCGGTGCCTTGAGTTTCAAAGCTTCGGCTGGATAAGTCTTCACGTCAAAAAGCATCCTCACCTCTTCGCTTCTAAGTGGCGGCAGATCTGCAACAACCTTGAAGCCTTCCATATACAGCCGATTAAATTCAGTGAAGAGGCGTTCATTCCCAAAGTGAAGGTTACGAACTGGATAAAGGAATTGGAATCGCTCTGCCAGTTCGGGAAGAATGTCGAGCCCATCAGGGCGATCTGACATGAGGTAGATGAATTTGAATTGGTAGTTGTTACTTTCGGTGTGCTTCAACGTGGCATCAAACCACTTTGTCAACACACTGTCCGCGCCGTCGGGCGTATTCACAATCAAGTTTGGACTGCTTCGCAAGAGTTGGTGCAGCATGCCCTCGTACACAGCGTCGTAAGAACAGTTGTGGGATTCTGGGCGCAACTGCCGGAAGTCGCCCATCCGGGCCGGACACTTGCGATTGAAAGCCGCGTGTACATCCCCAG
>JAZKHK010000032.1:16167-45761 GCA_040385425.1 Pseudomonadota bacterium
TCACCGTTGTAGTTGTTCGTAACGGCCACGTCAGTTCTTCCGTCTCCATCCAAAACAGCGAACAGCTCATCTCGCATTTCCATTGCGGAGGCCAGCGCTTTACAAAAGAGAGATTTACCAACTCCTCCTTTGTTTCCGCTCACCATGTAAACTGTTTTAGCCGGCATGATTCAGATCGTGGTGATGTTGATTAAGCAGGAACTACAGCAACTTCAAAAGCAGGGCCAAAGACTTCTTTGACTTCACCCAGCCACTGATTCAGTTTCCAGCGCTCGGAAATTTCCAGCCTCACGTCTTCGCCCAGGGTGCCGTCAGCCGCATCCGAGAACGGCATGATCACACCGGGCACAAACAGTTTGCTCACAACTCGCAAGTGCAAGCCTGGGAATTGAATAGTCAGGCCGCCTTTGCGCTCAATTTCTCCGCGTAACGGACTTTCGTGCCACAGGAAAAATGGTCCATGCTCAGACTTGTCACCGTTTGAGAAGTGCAAGTTGCACACCACTCGTACACGTTTGAAATATTTACCATATGACTTGTACGCTTCGTTCAGCAGATTCACAGAGTCATGCTGCACGTTCATGGTCCACCACATTTCAAGTTCAACCGGTTGCGGCTGCGCTTCAAGGAATATGGCAAAAGAGGCCATGTCATTCTTCATGTACTCGCCGATGCCAGCGGGTGTATTCATGATGATGGTGTAGCCCTGGTGCTTGGTCACAAAGTCCATCACATCCATCCAGCCGTTTTCGCTACGCACATTTGTCTGCGCGTAGGGTACTAAGCCGTCGAACATTCGCGACACGTCCGGGTTGCGCGTGTCAGTTTCAATGATTGCGACCTTCTCACCTTTTGCCTTGCAGTAGTCGGCCAGCGCCTGCGCCACCATCGACTTTCCTACTCCGCCCTTGTCCCCCAGGACGATCAACATTTTCGTTGTAGCTTCGGGCGCATTCCCTGCGATTTTTGCGGGGGGGGTCTTTGAACTCATGACGGGCTCACTTTCTCAGTTTGATATTAGTTAATGCATCTGGCGCTGGGATGATACATTAAAAAATGACATTTAGTTCATAATGTAGCGAGGGGGATGCGCCCGACTTTTGCAGCAAAAGTTTTTGAGAAATCAGCCTGCGACCCAAACGTCGGCCAAAGGGCTTGAGTGCTTACTTAGAAAGCACTATCTTCACGTCAGCCATGTTAGTTATCCCACGAAGGTCATCAGCGAAAAGTGTCTTCTTTCGCTCAATTAGAAGCTGAATAAACGCGGCTTCCCATGGTCTTTATCCCTGTCGTCGGTCTCGTAATGGAATGGTGGCAGCATTGAATATTTCCTCTAATTGAACCAATTCTCTGCAAGCAACTCTGGCGGGCTAGCTTCAGCTACCGACACCTTAACTACATGCAAGCTGTGAATTCCTGGGTATGGGTTTCCGATTGCCTGAGGGCGCCCAGCACGAAAATGAGCCGCCATTGGTTTCCTGTCGGACCAAATTACCTCGATCACTTGGCCTCCATCAATTTTCAAACCCCAATAGGCTGGGTCTGCTGGTGGGATCTCTGGATCAAATTCAATGTCCATTTCAACCGCCTTGATCTTCGGCGTTATTGAGGTCACCAATACATCTTTTGCCAAAGACTCTCCCATACCTATTTCAAGTCTAAATTGCGCTAGCGCATCTTTAATTTCAACTAAAGAATGAACGCCGAGATTTTGGACCTTTAAAAGCTCAACCCCACTGATTTGAACAAGGTCACGAATTGTTGAAACACGCGCAGAAATCAAGCAGTTGAGAGCACGAATTGAAAGATTAAGCGAATGCACAGATCGATCAAGAACATCCACTCCATTGAGAGAATGGTTTTGCTTCCCGTAATAGATAGCTCTATAAATACGCCATAGACATCCAGCATGGATCTGGCTCACGCGCGCACGTGAGAGCCCAAGGTGAGCGCCAATGGCAGCGAATGGTTGCGAATTTCCTGAAAATCGTCGAATCAAAATTTCGTTCCAAGATGGATGTCGCTCAAAATCCTGAGTTAGCCTGATCAAGGCGACCTCTACATCAGAATCATCAATTTGCAAATCGCCCTTTTCGAAACCAGCGCGAAGCGCATCCGCAATTCTTGACATCACCTCGGCAGAGAAGACCATGCCAACTTCCCCTTCAGTTGGTTGGCGAGTATTCTCCAGAACGCCACCCAGTGGACTACTCTGTACGATGCTTGTATCGACACGCTTCATTCCTATCAAAGCGTTTGTGGATGCATTTGTGTCTGCCATGTTTTTCTTTTGATTAGTCACGTTTTGACATGATGGCAACGGTGACAGCAAGCGCACCGACTACCACCAACAACGTCAACATTCGGGGGATAACGTCACCTTTTAAAACCTGGGACATATCATCCCAACTCATGCCCATGTTGATGCGAAAAAAGAGCAATGCAGCAGTTCCAGCAACAATCGTTAGAAAAAGAATCAACATCTTCATTGAAGATTTCCTTCATCCATATGGGTACAAACGCGCCGACTCTTCTTCGTCGGCCCGACGCCACTCTGTACGTTTTTCGCTACGCGCATTTGCCATTACAGCGCTCATATCCCAGAGCCGCGAATGAAGGCAAGTACGCGTGGGCCTCCATACCATGCGCTCTGAGCACCTTGGCAGCGTCCTCCCGCCGCCGCCCATCTTCACTGCGCCGCCAAAACCGAACAATCCTGTCCACCATCCAATTCATCGCCAGCGTTGCCGCTACTAAGCCCAGCGCTTGAAATTTCATTCCGTCCATCGCACAGATTTCCTCTTAGTTTTTCTTCGTACTGGGTTGCTTACCTGTTCCATCGCAAGGGCGACAAATTACGTGTCCGCTCACACCTGGCCATCCGCCGCTCCCCCCGCACAGGGGACACTCGGCGCTACTCTGAGCTGCACGTTCGATTGCAGCCGCCGCAAGTGTTTCGGCTGCACCCTTAGCCACCGTGGCCAACACAATAATTTCTCCATCAACCATATGCACTTCGATCTGCTCTTGAGTTTCAATGTCGGTCACCGTCACTTTGCCAAAACCTAGACCCGCCTCTAGCTGCATGTGACCAGACACGCACTCATAGCTACTTGAGCTTATTTTCTTGACCAGAATCGTCATGGCTTCCTCTATGTTTGGCCCGATTAAATATTCAGGCTCTGCCGTACCAACTCGGAAGACGATCATTGGGCTGGTGGCAGTCGGCGGCAGGTTTTTGGATAGTTGCGAGATCTTGCCCCGACGAACTAGCTAGATCCCACACCACGTCCGCGGCCACTGTGTCGCCTGCATTCAATGCCGCCAAATAGAGTCCATGGATATCTTCAATGGACCATTTGCTTGGCTTCTGTGTCTTCGTATTTTGGAAGATCATCTCCCGAAGACGCTCCGTCCATACCACCACTTCACCACCCCGCAGACGTCGAAGGTAACGCAACCCATCTTCGCCCTGCGCTTCACAAAACCAAAAGAAGTTAGCTAGGACATCAACCATTGGATGTGTAGTCAACATCTTTCGGTATTCATCGAAGCGCTCGGTGCTCCACTGTTCATTTTCTACAGCCCGAATCTGCAACCATTCAATCCTCGAACGGCTTGCGGCAATGCTCTTCTGTTCGGCTTCGATCAACAACTTGATGTCGTTGCAGCTATTCCAAATGGCGGCGAGTTCAGTTGGAGTAGGGTTCGGCGGGGCATTCCTATTTACTTCACTCCCACAGTTCATGCAAACCCCTCCACCTGTGTTGTGGTTGGGATGCTTTTCATTAAAAATGTTGTCGTCAGAAAGGTGAATATTGCGACATCCGCACTCAAGGCAAGGTTCGATATGCAGCCCTTCGTAATTCATCACAGGGCGAGAGCGGGCATATGACGGAAGCTTTTCAATATTTGGGGTGCGAGCCTTGACAGAAATCATCGCATTCTTGAGGTCCAATTCATTGATGCTTCTGACGGCGTCCAACCATGCGGACTCGACCGTGGTCCCAAGGCAAACTTCTGGGACACCTTTGATTTCGAATAGTGAGGTGCCAACCTTCAAGACCATCGCACCAGGAAAGCGCCCGAGCACGTAACTTTTGGGATCTTGGTTCATGGACATAGTTTCCTTGATCAGTTTGAGCCGAGTGAGCAGGGCTTGACGGATTTTTGCGATGGCAGCTTAAGAAGCCCGTCGCGCACCAACTGCATCAAGCCTTGATTGATCAGCGTCTTAACAACTGCATCCGCGTCTTCACCGAGCAGCTTGAGACCTGATGCAGTTTCCAGCAAGTCTCGCGTCTGAGCTGGAAGCTCCAGGGAAATGCGCGGGTCGGCCACATCAACTACTGGATACGCCGTTACGCCGGGCGCCTGGTTCAGCAGACTGGCAGCGACAGCCCAGGGCGGCATCTTGGCCTTATGGCATTTTTCGAGGATGTCTCCGTTCGCATCAAGGATTGCCTCTGTGTGACCAACGCCCAGCTCATAATGCTCCAGGAACATCCCTACAGCGTCACGATAACCATCAGTGCTCGGCTCGATCTCCGGCCCGAAGATGTTTCGCGCAGCATCGTCCAGCGATGCGCCTTCATTCCATCTGGCATCAAGATAACGGGCGTCCTGATCTACGCTCAGTTGTGCAAAGGGGCGACTCAGGCCAAGTTTGACCAATCGCTCGAAAACAGCCTGACGATAAGATAAGGCATCCGGGAAGCTCTCCGCTTCCAAAACTGAAGCACTGGTTTTTGGTGGCATAGATACTGACTTCATTGCTTGTTACCTCCTTTGCGTTCTCAGGCGACTCTCGCCACCGGGCTGGTCAACTGCGCAAAGTCGGCATCATTGACGGCTCGGGAGCCTCCCATAAAGGCCACCCCCCACTTTTTGGAATCCGAATTGATAAAACTCAGGCACCGAAGACGCTGCTTGACCTGAACCGGTACTGGCAGCATGGCTACGCTCTCTAGCAAAAGAACAGCCACTGGAGTCCCGTCCAGTAGCAACGGGTAGCCCTTAGCATGGGTGACACTCCATTTTTCAACTTTGAGCACACATGCCGTGGCGATCACTTCGCTCGTGCCTGCGAGATAAATGGCCACTTGATCGCCGGCAATGATCGCCTTGCGGTTGCGTGTGAAATCCCACAGCGGCCAAACCTTAGCAGTCAGTAGCAACTGGGCTGACTCCAACGCGGAACACTTGTCTCCCTTGGCATCCCATCCGCTTTGCTTGATCAAGAGATAGTTCTTTGGTCGCATGGTTTTGGTTTCCTTCAAGATGCACGCGGGGGTACAACGGTCATGCTTAAGTACGGTTTTTCCAATACTGCGAGATCTCGTTTCCCTGAATCGTTATTAAAAATCGGCCCTTTTACGTCAGTTCCGCGAAATACAAAGCTGCTCGTTTTTCCACCCACCCAAACAATGTGAACTTTGGAGCCGATAGGTGTGTTTGCAACAGACATATTTTTCCTTCGATTTGTTCAGGAGGTCAATTCAACCACCCGAGGCGGGGTCTGTAGAGCACGCAGGACCGCTGCCTGAAGCGCTTCCAGGCTCGCGTGGTCGTTGCGCTTTCTGTAGCTGTGATGCAATTTCCGAAGAGGTAGCAAAAGCATCTCCAGCTCCGACATGCGACCAACATCGGCCTCAAGTTTCTTCAATCTGGCGTTTGTCGCGGCCTGGCCATCTTTGGCCTCCCATTCGATCAAGTCTGATTGGATTTCCCACCGACTACTGAAGGTGGCTCCGGTCAAGCCACGTACCTTCTGTGAAGAGAACACCGCTCCGGTATATACAGCGCCAATCCGGCGCACGGGACCGCGTTTGTAGGGGAACAGCATTTCCTCATCAAGGATACCGTCGATCACGGGACGGATCGACATACCCTGCTTCCCGTCTGTTAACGTGCGCAAGCCGCAATACACGTAGTCACGCGGTTTGAACTCATCATCGCCAGCCGTTACGGTTGCATGCATTTGATTCCTTTAGTTGACTGTCTTCCAATGCACGCCATCCTGGCAGGCAAGCGGAGTACCATCATGCGCGATAGCAAGTTCACCAGACTTCACACACCTCACCCCAATCAAGACGACATTTTTCCTGACTGAAAACAGAGTCAACATGGTCACTGCAAGCAACACCGTAGTCAAAACGGAACCAATAAAAATCAGCTTCCATTTTTGAAGCCGTGACTGGTAATGCCGTTGGGCATCAACCCAGCGCCCAACCGGAGTCTCTTCGAGTGGGTCTACCACTTGATAACCCGCAGCGCGCAACATCGCATTTGCACTTGCCCGAAGTTCCGGGTCAGTATGTTTTGAACAAATTGCCATGACTATGGTTTCCTTCTATTCATCGCCGGTGGCTGGAGCTGGCTCACCCATCACAGATTCGTACATTGCAGCAGCATTTTTGTCTATCCAATGGGTCAGTTCGTCTCCCTCATGAGGCAAACCTTCCAGTTGTCCTTCATTCAATATTTGGATCGATTTACCCATGTGTGCTTGGCAAAACAGGACTAGCGCCTTCGGCTCTTGAGTCCCCCGGTAACAACCACCTGTTGATGCTGCCGCCTCAACACACTGCCGGTCAGTGAGCGATACAAGAAACGTACGTGTTGTCATTTTTTTCCTTCAATGATCTGAACTGACCGCCAAGGCATTCAGCTCTTCGTGAATATCGTCTTCGGCAAATTGCGCGGAGAGTGCGGTTCCAGTGGAATGTTTCACAATCGGGCCAGCTCCACGGCCGCCCCAACCGCCGCCACTTTGAATCGTCCAGGCCCACACAATACGGCCTCCATCAACGACGGGATTTACAAAGCACAAGTAGCCATCAACTTCGGCCACAAACCCACCAGGATAGCCGCCAGACACCTTAAATTCCAACACTTTTGACATGGAGTCTTCCTCGATCTATTGAAGGTTGACGAATGCGCCTGCGTCCGTAGAGCCTTCGTTTATTAACTTGTCGTTATTATCGGTGCGTTTAAAGCACCTGTCAAAGCTTTTTTTGCACCTTCTTTTTTAATCACTGGTCCCCACGCATCAATACTGTATGTTGGCCCTATTTTGCTGATGGTCACGCTGGCCTGTTCGCCAGCTTGGGCAATCAGGGATGTGATGGTTTTCTTGTCCAGGCCGGTAGCAGCCACGATCTGCACCAAAGTAATGTGACCCGCCTCGATTGCACCCAGCACCGCCAGCATGCGACGCAAGTCACCTTTGGGATACTTCGGTGGCAATTCAGTAATTTGGGTTGTCTTTTGCTGCAAAAGTTTTCTTTTACTTTTGCGAGTTTGGATATTTCATAGCGTTTTGCCACGTCCACCAATGTCGCTGCGTTGAATCATCAAGGTAGTCGTTACGGTCGTCTCTTTCAAGTTGGGATTGAGTCTTTACCTTGGTCTTGATGCCGCGACTCAGCCAGAAAGCTTCAAATCCTTTTCTACTGGTCTCAGAAGACATTGCAGCGAGCTGGACAGCATTTACATCAACCTCCAAATCATTGCATCAGTGCTGAACGCCTGCATGTGTGCATGTTGCTGTTCGGGAGACCTTTCCGCTTAAAGACAGAGCCGCCCAGTCAGGGACCGTCCCGCCTGAGTAGCCTTCCAGCAACGCTGTTCATCCTGCTCAACAAGTCCGGCCCGCTTAAGCGCCATCAAGGTGTCGGTATTGCAAAGCCGCTGGCCGTTGACCATTACCGCCGAACCGGCGCCAGGCTGTCCTTCCCACCCGTATCCAAGCCATTTCATTACTCGTCGTTGTGCTTCAGTTAGCTTTTGTTGAGCCATGTTCGTATGCCACAACCATTCATTTGGCAAGTGCCGGCGTACTAGAGTCGAGAAGGTCTAATTTCACTTGTACTTTGCCCATCGTTGCCTACATCCAGATTTTTGGCATCGTTTGCCAATAATTTCTGCCGTAGCCGGAACTGACTCTTCCAACCTTAACAATCCGATACGCCCACATGCTGCGCTTACACCGTCGCTGCCAACGATGTGCCAAATTTTTGGACTCGGGATAGGCTTCGGCCCTAACCAAGGCATCCAGATACGATCCTCCCATGCTGCCATATCACCGCGCCACAAATTGAGATCAATGACTTTGGCCTCTTGCATGTGTTTTCCTTTAGGCGTTTGGGACGCTTGGTGTCAGTAGATGCGGTGCTGTCAGCCGGGCTTGCTCAAAAGCATCCTGTCGCGCCACCATGTTGCGGTCAATCAAATGTCCACGAACAAGCACGCTTCGCCCAATCGTCCGCACAACCTTCCCGGTGCGCTCGGCATTGTGGATTGCTGGCATTACTGCCGCAAGAGATTCGGGGTGCGCTCCAGGAGGCTTTTCGCATCCAACTACACCTGAACTCCCATCCTCGTAGTAAACAGTCCAATCAATCTTCACGATTTCAGATTTCCTCTCAAGTTTTCGTTTGATTTGAGTTTGAGAAAGTGTTTTCACGCCTGGCGCTGTGGATCATCCACAGCACGCACACCAACACCCAGCTTCGAGCGAGACATGGACATGCCGGATCGCGTTGGCGCAAGGACGCAGAGGTTGTAGGTTTCACCGTCACCTTTCAGAATGGATTCAGCCGCCTGAACACGTTAGATTGCAACTACAAGACCTTCCTTCAACGCAAGGGCATCTGCAATGGTCAGGTCGGTCGATAGCCCGTTAAGCATTACAGTGACCGGCTCTCCCATGAGACATGTCGAGTGTGTGCGCGACTTCACAGCACCAGGATGCTGCTGTTCATTAAATTGGTTTGCGGCATTCATGGAAATTTTCCTTCAAAGAATCAGGGAGAGTAAACGTGCAGCTTGAGCGCTTAGAAAGTCTGGGTGTTCCGAAAGAAAGACGAAAGTCCACACGACAACAGGAATTGCCAGCAGCAGCGACAGCACTATCACCGTCAATTGAAACCCCAAAAATAACACGACAAGAAACGATGTTTTCGCTTTATCTCGCGATGCGCCAAACTTCGCGTCAAGGTCGTCCGATAAGGTGCCTGTAGTAAAACCAGATTTTTGGCTCACGATCTTTTTCCTTGATCAGAGTGCGTTCACTGCCGCACGCAATTTTTCAATTTCGCATGTGTCGAACGACGCAATGCCACGTACTCCAGCGATCCCTGCGCCCTGCACCTCGTAGATCGCAGTGGTACGCTTGCCCACCGTGGCTTTAATGCGGGTTCCTGCTTTGACGAATCTCATGCGCCCGCCAAATGTAGCCAACTCCCCACCTGACCGTCCAAACACGGGGCTGTCCTTCGTGGGGATACGGACCTGCGCTACCTGGGTCTGACCATCAAGGGTGAAACCAGCCGACCGCAGATATGCGATTGCATCTTCCATTGCCATTGCAGCTTTGTTCACGATATTTCCTCTACAAACAGTCAATGCAAATGATGTTCAGTAGCGCTCTTGGACGATCAGGATGACACCTTGGTCAATTTACCCAGCAGCGGAAATTGGATAGAGCCATTGTCAAGCACCTTCAAGACCATGACTTGCTTGTCGGGCATGTGGATCTTGATCTCCTTACCGTCCGCCTCATAGTCCAGTTCACTCATCCCCATGTAGACAACCTTACCGTTGGGCTTGAACGTCAACACCGTGCCGACGTGATTGCCGGAATAAGCACCCTCCAGCTTTTCACCGCAAGCGGTCAGTGCGAGAAGGATTGCCAGGATAAAAACGATCTTGAGTTTCATGATTTCTCTTTTCAATTAGATGGCTTTTATTATAGGTGCTTTTAACGCACCTGTCAAAGCTTTTTTTTACCCTATTTTTAATCACTGGCCCCCACACATCAATGCTGTATGCCGGCCCTATTTTGCAGATGTTCCCGCTGGCCTGTTCGCCCGCCTGGGCAAACAGGTATGTGATGGTCTTCTTGTCCAGGCCGGTAGCGGCCACGATGTGCACCAAAGTGAAGTGACCCGTCTCGATTGCGCCCGGCACCGCCAGCATGCGGCGCAAGTCACCTTTAGGTTACATCGCTGGCACTTCAGTAATAGGGGTTTTCTTTTGCAGCAAAAGTATTCCTATTTGTTTAAACCGCAAATTGCATGAACAGCATCGGTCAACCCTGCAATGATCCCGCGACTCTCTGGGGGGACGGTGTTCAATGCGATGTCGCTAACTTGAGCGTAAGATTTAAGCGCAGCAGTTAAGACCTCACCATTTCCTTGGGCTGCCAAGGCTTTGAAAACCCCCTTAATTGCCTCTGCCGAATCCTGCATGCTTTCAA
This sequence comes from Pseudomonadota bacterium, assembly GCA_040385425.1. Lineage (GTDB taxonomy): Bacteria > Pseudomonadota > Gammaproteobacteria > Burkholderiales > Burkholderiaceae_C > Rhodoferax. The sequence continues at coordinate 26,429 of JAZKHK010000032.1, forward strand.
TGATCGCGGGGGTTGGCTGCAAGGACGCCAACACACGCATCCCGTCAAATGTTTCTAAGGCAGCATCAATTGCATATCGTTCCATCTTTGTCGATTTCGACACTGTGCGGTTCCCTTTAAGTTTTTGGCAGCAAACGATGTCTTCACAATAATGTTAAGTCGCCACCATGTTGTTCTATCTCTTCAAAACCAAGAATGAATTCACGCCACAAGTTTGACACATGTGAAATTGCATTTGTTATTTTTGCCCTGTCAACCTGCCCAGCGGAAAATCGCTTCACCAGTTGCAGGCTTTCCTGTGGCAAAGAATCTGTCACGCCAGGCAAGTCCAGCGCTCTCTCCAAGTTGTGGACTAGATGGCGCTTGACATTGCCTTTTAATTCTTCATCCGCATAAATCCACATACCAGATGTTCTCAACATCCGAGTGATGACATCTCTCCGAGAGGACATCATGGCCTTGCGAGCCATGGAAATTGCGTATTTGTTATCGAACTCCAATTCAATATCAATGTTTGCCCCTCGCTCCCGTCCCCAACCCCATGCGCTTATGGTGATTCCGAAATCACGAAACATTGGACGGGACTCCAAGTTCAATGTTGGAAGTGGATCAGCACCATTCAACAGAGAAATATCACTGCGTCGTTCACTACCGATTCCAATGGTGACGTGAGGAACCAGCGACGTGAGACAGTGCAAGCACACCATCTTCTCCATTTCAAACGGCGCGAGATTGGACGCTTTAACAACGTCCGTATGCAATAAATTCCACCATTGCCAAGCTACAGGCCCCATCACCAATTCATAAGCTGCCCCGTACTGCTCCCGTTGTTCTGCGTTTGGTAAGCCGCCCATGTTGTAGCGATCCCTCAAAGGCCACGGGAATCTGCTATCTGTGAGTTCGTTCAAGGAATCCAATACGTTGGTTGCCGACGCATTCCACATCATGCGGTCATCACTGTACTTCCATGCATCGGTTGGTGTGAGTTTCATCACGACATCTCCAAATGGGCAGCGCTTCTGTGACTTTCTTGGTGTTCATTTTCCTCTTAGATCAATGCCAAAGTTGCTCGCGCCGCATTCGCACAGGCTTTAGATGCAATTTCAAGAGAATCTGCATGAAAATCACTGCCCGCCAAACGGACCTCCGCTGCCAAAGCCGTCATCAATTCCGCCTCCAACGTCAACCGGTCAGGTAATCCAGAAGTTGCAGACTTCATGGGAGTGGTGGGCATCAACTTGGGCAGGCGCTGGCCCAGGAGAGCCTTGCGCATAGCCAAAACCGCCATATCTGCAGCTTCCGCAACCCCATCATCATCAACGTCAGACAGCACGCGTTCTGCAGCTCCGCAGATCAACAGGAGATGAGCCATCAGCTTGAATTCAAGCGCCGTGGGCGACTCAGGCAGGACTAGGCCGCGTGAAGCCAATGCATCACTCGCCTTTTCTTCAAAGAAGCCTTCCGGTTCGGGGTGGGTTTTGGTTGCCATGTTTTCCTTGAACTTAATTGTGGCCACGAAGGGTCATTTCGTTGAACTTATTGGCGGTAATATCACCAGAAGCGAGTTGACCAAGCAAACTTTGCCCACGCTCTTTGCCTTCTTCGCGTGCCGCGTCAAGTCCTTGTCGGATAGCATCAAACAGCGTGTCAAACTGAGCCGCTATTCCAGCAGGCATCAAACGCACATCCTCTGGCCGGTGTGGGCTCCAATCCATACGCTCATTCTTTTTCGGCTTCGCAAGCACTTGCGGGTTTGCTGCACGCTCTATTGCTGGCGAACTACACAACAGGGCTAGTTTCCAAAATTCGTTCTGGATATTTGGTCTTTTTTCACCGCCAAAATTGCTTGCCTGAGTTAAATACGGTAGCCAGTGCGGTTGCGTTGGTATTCCCACGGCCAGCATCGCAGCTCCTGCGGCGGTTTGCTCCTTTGCCAGACGGCGAGCAAGGTCCAATGTTTGTTGGCAGTTGCTGCACACGCCTTTTGCGGGGCGTCCTTGCCAGTCTGACGGCACTTGACCACAACCGTGGCAAGCATCAAACGTGTAACCTTTTTTCGCACGCGTCATGTCAGGTTTCCTTGGGTAAATTTACGAACAAATATCACCAGAGACTGTTCTCACCGAACCACTAATTTTGGAGGCATTCACATCGCCCGAAACTGTTGTCACCGATTCACCAACATCCTTGCAATGAACATCGCCAGACGTTGTTTTTACGGACCCAACAACATTGCCACATTCGACATCGCCCGAGGTAGTTGAAAGTTCGCGAACACTGCCAGTTATCTTGACCGTGTTGCACGCATCAACTTCCAGACGATCAACGTCGCCATGAATTTCAATGCGGATGTCCTTGCCGTCAGGCGTCACATCTTTACCACCAACAATAACTTGCCCGTTTCGGATGACGATATTTCCACTTCCAGAAATAGTCACTCCATTAATTTGAATTGTTGCCATGGGTTTTTCCCTTGATGTTTATGCAGTGGCGACAGCCGCTGTATCCAATGTCAAACCTAGACGGTGCTGCGTTTTGGGTGACAGGGCTTGCCTTAGCGCTGCCAAGGTCGTCACCAAGTCTGGATCATTGGGCTCTTTATAGATGACATCTTTGGTTTGTGCGGCTTCAAGATCGTCTAGCCAAGCTAACAAAATCTCACTGAGTTGATTTACCTGATACTGCTCTGCGATAGACCATAGCCGTGGCCACTCGCCCAACAGGTCGCGCATCACGCCCCAGGGAACGGCCATTTCAATCATGCCAATCCAAAGTCTCCTCAGCACGGGTTCGATGGAACGGAACGGACGTGAGGATAACCCCTGCAAAATGTCCAGACCAACTGCAAACGCTTTGGCTTCGCTGTCACACGCCGCAGCACTGGCTACCGCGTCACAAGCAGCAAGCACATCGTCCCAGGTAGTGGTGAGTGATGAGTAGTTCATCAATGATTTCCTTGACTATTTGGAGCGCTCTTGAACTTGCCGCTGCGCGTCCAACAATAGGTTTGCCAGCTTGTTTCTTGAAGGAGGCCAGCCATTATTGATGGCATTGAAGCGGTCCATCAAATCGAGTGTCAAGCCGTGATTCGCTATGTAGTTGTGAACCAAATGAGATTCTGTCGAATCTGCCTTGTTGTCCATGAATACGATGGCAGAAACGAAACCAAGCACGGCTGCACAGGCAGTAGCAATGAAGAGTTGGCAGGCACGTATGTTCATCATTTTTCCCTTGATAAGCTGATTCAAGCAGTAATGGCAGACAGATCAACAGCAGGAAACTCTTTAGCGAGAATTTCACGGGCTCGTTCAAACCCAGCTTCTTTTGTCAGAAAGATCGTCCGATCCCAGTCGGCACCGTCACCACGCGGTTTACAAACATCAGGATATGGGTCGTAGGTTGAGCCGACGCCATCGCAATCGAGATGGAAAGAAATTTCATTAAGACCAAAACTGATTTTGATTAAATAAAGTTGAATTGATTTATCGCCCAGGAGATCACCGAACTTCGTGACGCCAACGATGTTAAACACCCGACCTTCGGGTAATTTTGAAGTTGTGACTGTTTTATTTTCGTTTGACATGGTTTTTTCCTTCGTTAAGCTGCGACAAGCACAAGCGCTGGAGCGCCAGGCTCTTTGGCTGACGCCCGTACCCAGTCGCCTTCATCGTTGAAAACCTTATGCTCTTTTGCATCAACATCGTCGTACTGTTTGGTGCGCGACTTCGCCACCAGGAACACCTGAGCATCGTCGGGGTACGAGTTCAAAATGGCTTTCAGGTCTGAAATCTTCATGGCTACGGTTTCCTCTATATTCAATCTTGTTTGACCGGGTGGCTATCATGCTCATCGCACACAATGATTTTTTCGCTTTCCAGCTTATAGGTAGTCGTAAAACTTTCCAAAAATCTTTTGTCAGCATCGGCCTGCACTGCAAGGTGCGCTCGGTATAAAACCGGAAAAAACAAGATTGCAACAACCGTTACGACGAAGTGCAGCGGTATGTTTTCCTGCCATTGAGCACCGTTAAAAACATCACCAAAGACTTGGTACAACGCAACGTAGAACGCGACAACGAACAATGCTGAAACGAGCTTCCTGTTCGACAAAAGCTTGGATGTAAGCGACACTAAAAATGTTCTGGCACTCATCTGATTTCCTTCATTCAAAGCGATGGAGTGGCCACGTTCCGGCTTTGAGTTTTGCAAATAACTCAGCCGTCTCACCTTGAGGCACTGTGCCCGCATCACGCCACTCAATTGCATCTAGCTTTGAAGCCACGAACGTGGCTTTCAACCTGGGTGCAGTTAGACGGTGTGCCAGAACCGAATAGTCTTTATTTGTCCGCTCCACGAATATGAGTTCAATTTCGTCTCGTACAACCGTTGTCTTTGTCACGATGTCTGCTTCAACTTCGTCCCAAACCTTTTTCAATGGATCGACCGGTCGAAAATATTTCTTGATGTTTTCAAACATATTTTTCCTTCAGTCGTTCCAGTTGGTCAGCTCTTCGTCCGCAGCCTCAACGGGGTCTTCACCGTCGTTAAAAGCATCGTCGGCAGAATCAGCCAGTTGCATAGCCTTTTCGGCATCCAAGTCCGTGCGCTCCGAAATACGTTTAGCGTAGAGGTCGTTCCAAGTGGCTCGATTTCTTGCCGGTGAAAGTGTGGATGCAACCAATTGCCCATTGAGTTCGCGCACTTCCAAAACCTCACCAGTTGGGGAAACCGTAACCGTAGCAACGCCGTTTACTTCCAGCATCACAGCAAGACGGCGGGCACCAGCAATACACGTAAACTCATCTCCCGTGTCGAGCTTTTTTACCGTAGCAATGGGATCGGCGGCATGCGGATCAATCGCACGCGGGTTGCTGGGGTTTGGACTCACATCTTTCAAATCAATCAAGTGCATGATTTTTTCCTCTACTTGACTGAGCGTAGCGTGACTTCGATCTTGTCAACCAACTTCCCGGCTGCATCAGTGGCGTAAATCCAGAGGGTTGATTTCTTGCCTGGTGCGCTAGCCTTTGCCAGCATCACGTTTGGCAAAAGCCTCATTGCATTGAATTGCCAGTCGTAAGTATTGTCCGAAGCAACTACCAAGAATTTCCAGCCATCAGGCAGGCAGATGTCGGCCATGTTTTTCCGTTGGCTGATGACAACCTCTCCTTGCTTGGTTTGCGCATCGAATCGCAACGCACATTTGCCAGCGTAGTTCTGCTCGTTAGTTGAACCGTCTGGGCTTGTCTTGAAAACAACCTTGCTCCATTTGCCATCGGTGCAGATCATTGGTTCATCAGACATAAGGTCATTGATGGTCGCTTCATCCTTGCAGGACTGTCCGACCTGAGTTGTCCTAGCAGTGGCCGCGTTTGCTCCAATGGTGCAGAATGCCAAAGTCGAAACGATAAGGAGAAGAAATTGTTTGCAGGTTTTCATGGTGTGATTCTTGATTGGTTTGTTGACATCAAATTACAGGCAGTCTCTACTTTCGCAAGTGCTCAGGATTCCTTCGGTTGATTTATGGCCGCTCTAGTTCGCACTTAACGCGAACTGATCCTTCTTTGCCAACGGCTTGGATGCTCTTTAACAAAGAAGTGATGCTCTGTTTGGCTAGGTCTTCAGTGCAGCCGTTTGAAATCATGTAGTTCAACGCAGCGATAGCGCCTTGGAGTCCATAGTTTTGGTCAATCAGTAGTGCAGGTGACATTTGTCCCAAAACGGATTGAACTGATTCTTCCGAAGATTTCAAAATTTCCGGCTCGGAACCGGGACGACCGAAACTAATTAGCATCGACATAGTTGATTTCCTTTCATGCCGACATGAAAACTGCCGCCATTACAACCAGGCCAACGGCACTATGGACGACACCTCGACGAACCATTGTTTTCCCCAAGGAGTATTCTGGTTCACTGAAGCCAAAACTATTAGTCTCAGTCAGAGTTCCATCAGCCAGAATGCTTTTGCTTGTTGAACCATGAGAACTTTGACGCGCAAGACTGCGACCGTTCATCGCCGTATGGACGCCCATAATCACATTGATGAATGACAGCACATATGCCAGCATTCGCACCCAATCTGTGAGCGGTATTTCACGCCACGCATAATGAAATAACTGTTCCAGATTCATCTTGATTTCCTTGATAAGTTAATGAACGACCGCGCAGGAAATACCTTCAAACACCCAATACCAGTTCATACGAAACCCATCAGATTCGACTTCAATCTTCTCTCCGCCATCGTCCTTGATAACAGTCCCACGCTCACCGCAAAAATCAACCACAGTCCCGGCAGGTAATGGCCGCAATATTTGTGTATTTGTCTGATCGGTATTCATCTTGGTTTCATTCAATTCGGTTGCATGACGGTGACGCGGGCTCCAGCCTCTCGGCCTGGCTTCATGCGACCGAGAGGAATCATGAACAATGTGGGTTCAAGCCGCTCGCCGCATTTCTTTCGTGTGACCCTGATAAATCGATCTGTATTGCCGACGCTGATGGTCAAGAGTTTGTCTGCAAGCCCATCATCCTGGTGAGTTGCCGACTCCAGAGTGCCAAGATACCAACAGCCATCTGAGCCAGCCGATTGCAGCACCACAAGTCGTCCATCTGGGGCATCACTTTGAATACCATCAAGAAGCAGCAATTCGAGCTTCCCCGATCCAGCCAAAGTCGCAAATGCGGCGCACGACAGAATGCCTGAAATAACGGGTCTATAGAGCGTCAACATGCCGTGGATTCCTTTCAAGTTGTGCAGCGGGCGCTGTAGCGTTGAATACGGCGAAGGCCAGGAGCAACGAACTGTTTGGACTGTGAACGGACCATCGCAGCAAAACGAAACGCATCCTCTGTTGTGGCTTCGTACTGAGCTGGGCCGACGCTGAACTCTCGCCCATCCGCAGCGCACACCCGCAATGAGGTGCCAAATTGTTTGCTATGAAACTCTTCCAACACTTCACACAGTTGCCCGTTGTACTGACCAAATACGAGGTTTAACGGCAGGTTCTTCACTGTCACGTACATGGCTGAATTCCTATTTAGAAAACATGAAGGTAACAGCCACATTCAGTCCGAAGGCGCATCCGTTGTAAATCACTTGCGCCCAGTCCCCGGCAAACGCATAGCGGATCGTCGCCAGAGCAAACAGGATAAGGATGATTACGCTAAACGCGCGAGGATCGGCAAGCCAGTTCATGTCTTTCCTCTCAAACCTTGTAAATATCACCAACTTGCGGGAGCGGTGTGTTCTCGTGGTTGTCCACGTTAAACGGCATTGCGCAATATTTGTGATTGGAAATTGATGCGTATTCCGTCGCATCCTGGCTTCGCAGAAACACGGCCATCACAAGACCATTGGCATCAAGAAAGATTGTTGGCATGATCTGATTCCTTCAATTAATTCGTTTACTTGCGTTGATTATATCAACCGCCAGCGGATTACACAAGGTTATTTTTGAAGGCTTCACAAATATCTTTATGCAACGAAAGAAATCGTTTAGTGGACCTATGAACGGCTTGCGGTGTTGCATCAACGGCTCGGGCGGCGTCAGCATTTGTGGTGTTGTCGAAAAGTACCATCCGCACGGCTGAAATGACGGGTTCTTTGCTCTTGAGCAGCCGCGCTATTAAAGCGAATTCAGTTGGGGTCATTGCTACCTGCAAAGTGTTTTCCTTTCTAGATTTGTTTCACTTAAAGCGAATTGGATAGCCGGTATCTACACCTAATAGCAGCTTCGTGTCAGGCTCGTCGTCGGCTACATGGGCTGTTGCTTGAGCACTAGGCCATAGGCCCAACCACTACACCGATCCGCGTCACCGTCCCCATACTCAACCTCTTACTGGACTTACTCTGTGAAGAGGCCAGCCCTACTCAATTCGGGCAACTCAAGGTTTTTCTGATACCGGACTGCGCATCCTGTCTCCCACTGCGGTCAGCTCCACCGGCTAACCAATTCGCTCTTTTCCTTCAGTTCAAATTCCACAATTAACAGTACGGGCAAGCTTGACGCCTTCAAAATAGAAGACTCGAACATCACCGGAGCATCCTTGGCTCTCAAGCTGCGAAATGACTGCGCCACGGCGAACACCCCAGCCTTTGCGGATAACAAGCACTTCTCCACCCTCTTTATTACCAACAAAATGCACTGAGCGAGCAATCACGTTTTTTCGATACCGAAGCGCCGCATCACGTCCAGCAACCCAGTCAACTAACCGCTGCCCATTCTTTGCTTCAAAAAAATGCTCGGGCGGCTGGCGGTCAAAAAGCATTCCACCGACCCGCTTTTTGCCAAGCAAGCCAGCCTCCCATCCAGCCGCGATGTCTAAATCCCAGCGTCCGACTTCGGCTGTGATTATTTCAACGCTGTTGTGCATGGAGGTCACGATCTTTCCTCTGTAAATTTAATAACTTAATTATAGTCCGTTAAACGCTACAGTTAATAGGCTTTTCTTCAATTTCAGAATTTATTAGCCGGGACAATTCAGATTTTTTGAGAACACCCCAGCTCTCTACTTGGTACACCGGCCCACGGCGCTCAAAAATAACTCCAAACTGCGTTACAACCGCCTCCAGCGCTCGCTGGGCCTCTGACCTGGTACAGCCAATTTGCAAGCTGACGTAGTGAATCGTGGCCCGCTCCTTGAGTCGATCAACTGCCAGTAGCGCTGTGAAATAACGCCGCGCATCTGACTTGGGAAAATCTTTGTAACCTGGCACCTGTTACCTCTACTTTGGCATTAAGGGCGTGATGTGCTCATGGAACCACGCCACAGAAATGGGGCCAGGGTGACCCGTGCGTCTCCAGAGCTTGTTCAGTCCTTCCAAAAGGTCCGTATAGGTCGGCAAATTAGCCTCAGTCATGACGGCATCTGCGCGTGCAATAGCTTGCTTGGTAGCTTCGGCAATTGGCGGCGTCTCCATGCCATCAAATGGGTTCGTTTTCATCAATGACTTCCTATGTGTTGGGCGGCATGTAGTACGCGCCGCCTTCTTTGTTCGGGGACATATCTTGATACTCCCCATGACGCAGCAGCCGCCAACCCCATCCTCCAGCGAGCAGCTTGTTGGCGTGATCGACTGATGCAGGCGTGTCCAGCCGCATCGCAATAGTTTCAGGACGCGACATGCGGACATCGCACGAAATCGTGTCTCCGATCTCTGCGCGCTCTGGCGCCGATTGTCCAACGTCCGTTGTTTGCATTAGATTTCCTCTATGCCCCGAATGCCATCAAAGCAGTCAGGTCGTTGGTGTTTTGACGCCAAGCTCGGACGACAAAGGCACCCGATAAGTCGTCCCAAGACATGTGTTCGTTTATGAACATGATCAGAATTCCATTAAGTTGTAGGCTTCGCAATCCAAGGCATCACCTGCAGTTCAATGGATTCACCGCCCATGACTTGTGATGTAAATTGCAACATTTCGATTACGCTTGGCAAACTTATATCAAGCTGGCCGCCCACCAATTCTTCAATCTCTGCTTCACCGGGTGTGAGGCAAATCGTCATGGCAATGTCGAAATCACGGTTATCTGTGAACATGTCCAAAGCCACATAACGAGCAAGTCCGTGTTGATACGCATACATGCGCCACCGAGGGGCATCAAGACTGCGGCGCTGAACCTGCGTTTTCAGAGTTGCAAGCCAATCCAGAAATACCTTGTCTTCGAATAACTCAAATTCGGTGCAATCAATTTTCATTTATTTCCTTGATCTTCAAAATTTCTTTGCCAGCAACGGATTGCCGAACTCTTTAGCGTTTGCCTGTGCGCGGTAGCGCCCACACTCGGCCTGCAATTTTCGTGAAATGTGGTCCCCTTGTTCACGCTCGACGAGGTTGTCTGTCCAGGCCAGTCCAAGGTGCTCTGCCGCTTCTTCAAGTGCTTTAGCGCGAGCACGGCATTGCTCTGGGGTCAACGGGCGGGCCATGGCAGATTTCCTATCAAATAAATGGGTGGGTGGCTGACGGTGGAACGTCACAACATGGGCGCAATGGATTTAAAAAGGAACTCATGTTGCTGCCACCCATAAACTATTTCTCGACTTTACGCCGCTGAAGTTCTGCTTCAATGGCCTTTATCTGAGACGTGTTGATTTTTATCCACTGGGCGCGGGTCATACTGCCGCGCTTCAAAATCGATTTCCGAAAGGCATCTGATTCAAACGACAGAACGCGCTTGACCACTTCCGGTCCGAACTCTTCAAACGGGGTTTGCTTAACGTTGTGCTCCCAGTGCCACCACCCAATAATGGCTGCTGAAATGATCCCGGCCAGAAACAGCAAATCCATGGTCACAGCCCGACTCCCCGATTTGGTGATTCAAATGCATCCCCCGCGTCGTTAAGCAAATGAGCGTCACTGCCGTCAAAAAGAGTGTCACGCGAAGTACGGTTGGCTTCCTTTTGAGATTCATCCCAACCCTTGATCCACTCGCGACACGCCAAAGTTCGATGCTCACCAAGCTGCTTCATCGTGTAGCCAGGCGTCCGGGCATTGGAGTTCACCAGCAAAAAGAACTCCCGGTCGCAAATCTCAGCCCGCATGAGTCCACTGGCGAATGCTTCTGATCCGCGCTGTTTTGGAGATTTAGCTCCAAAGTCCAATGTTAGGAATTTTCTGTTCATAGTGCTTTCCTTTACCAGTCACCGGCATGTGCGGCCAAGCGTCCTTCGGCAAGAATCGTTTCCTGATCTCCTTCCTCACCGATACTTTTGCTGCCATCCATCAAGCAAAAGTTTTGATTGCCATCAAGATACGCTTTGCAAGCGGGATTTTCTTTCCGGCAATCAGCAATAACCGCATCCAGCTTTTTGACCGCCGCCCTGAAAGCTCTTAAATTCTTTTCTGAAATCGTTGCCGTTGCCATGGTTTTTTCCTTCGGTGGTCAAATTGGATCGCAACCAAACGCCGCACCTGCCGGTATCGTGATTTCAACACCAGCGCGTGCATCTTTATCCTGCGCAGGTTTTACGTTCATTTTGTGGACGCATCGATACTGCTTGCCTTGTCGATCTGTCAGCTTGCTTATTACGGTCGCACGCCCCTCTGGAGTGACCGAGACGTTGATCGGCTCAACAACCATCCCCTGTTCCTTGCCGCACCCAGCGCAAATAATCAACAGGATAAGGTACGAGAAAACTCTCAACTTCCTCATTAGTTCAAACATGAACGTTTTCCTTGATCAAAGAAGGGAGTAACAAACTGACTTGATTTGCGACTCAACGCACAAGGACCGCAATGGAATTGGCTCTTTTTGAATCTTGAGCTTGACACTATCGCCAGCCGAAGCCGAAACGCCTCCGTGAACTTGGTACACCCCAACAGATGTTGTCACAGTGGTCGATGTTGTAAACGTGGAATCATGCAACTGGACATCCTTCACCATTCCAGCATCAACCATCTCCGGCGCGACAGGTAATGGTCTGGCCGGACCGGGAGAAAAATACCCATAGGCCATGTACCCAAGGACTAATACTGCAATCGCCCCATACAAACGCATCTTCCGGGCCACATAGACTTGGCGCTCTTCGGGCGTTCCTTCATTAAGCAACATCTCTTGCATTGGGTTGCGTCGGTAAATTCCCAGCAACTGCGCACCATACAACGTGTGCGCGATGAGTCGCTTATTCCGTTCATCTTGTTCGGGTGTGATTCCATTGGACATGGTGATTTCCTTTGGTTAGGTGTTCTGTTTGGATATGCCGGTACGAACTGTGTGTACGCAATCAACGGCCACCATACCAATTGCCACCAACAAGCCCATCACCATAAATACTGCACCAATATTTGCAGAGAGATCATCTTTCTGAGTAGCTGCGGCAAGTGTGGATATGCCAACCACTTCAAAGAAAACCGAAACTCGGGCGAACGTCTGTTGTGGCCCGGTAATCGCTCGTTTGCCGACAAATATGACGACAAAGAGAACAGCCAATAATTTCATTAAAAACGGGTTCATGAGTTTTCCTTTAATAGAATGTCCAACGCAATAGCATTACGAGACATCCAATAAATATTGCAAGGATTGAAAACTGGGTTACAAGATGTGCAACATGGGCTTTACGTGAAAACGTTTTCCCATTGATAGTCCGGTTCCCCCAATCGATCTGACGCTGGATATACGAAAGCATATGGATTCCTTTAGCGGGTCGCATCAACCATGGCGGAATAATGCACACTCACGAGCGAATGATCATCGAGTGACATCAATTGTTTCTCATTCATACCCACATGCTCCGCCAAAAAACTCCCCTGCGCATCCGCAATCACTTCGCCTCGCTCAGCGTTTGAAAGTCCCACCTCTGGCATGCCATTGCAGTACCAGTGCTCTACGCGGACTCCGATGGGCTGTAATTGACTTGTACTCATGATGTTTCCTTCTATTCATCGCCGGTGGCTGGAGCTGGCTCACCCATCACAGATTCGTACATAGCAGCAGCATTTTTGTCTGTCCAATGGGTCAATTCGTCTCCCCCATGAGGCAAACCTTCCAGTTGTCCTTCATTCAATATTTGGATTGTTTTACCCATGTGTGCTTGGCAAAACAGGACTAGCGCCTTCGGCTCTTGAGTCCCTCGATAGCAACCACCTGTTGATGCCGCCGCCTCAACGCACTGACGGTCAGTGAGCGACACTAGGAACGTACGTGTTGTCATAGATTTCCTTGATTATTTGGAGCGCTCTTGAACTTGACGCTGCGCGTCCAACAAAAGGTTCGCCAGCTTGTTTCTGGAAGGAGGCCAGTCGTTATTGATGGCATTGAAGCGGTCCATCAAATCGAGTGTCAATCCGTGATTCGCTATGTAGTTGAGAACCAAATGAGATTCCGTCGAATCTGCCTTTTTGTCCATGAATACGATGGCAGAACCGAAACCAAGTACGGCTGCACAGGCAGTAGCAATGAAGAGTTGGTAGGCACGTATGTTCATCAGTTTTCCTTGAGCTTCAGGCGTTCACAAAAGCTGTTGCTTCAGCGACATCACGCGTTTTCCTTGGGTTAATCGGGCCACAACTCGCAGCCGTGGCAGTTGTCTTTATCGCCAGCACAAATGCACTTTGTCTCTGCCTCTTTTTGGGTCATAGCTCCGCACTCAACGCATGGCTGCTGACTCAGATCGGGCTCATCTTTTGTCGCCAGACGCTCAGACTCAGTTTGAGCGCCATTCATGCTGTTTGCTCCCGCTCCATGATCGCCCTTAGAGTCAATAAACATCAACGGTTCTCCGCGCTTCAGTGCCTCAAAGACCAAGCCTTGCGCAGGATCGCTGGTGTCGTGCAGTTGGGTTGTCGCCATGATATTCATCGTTTTCCTCTATTTAATTGACTAGGGCAACTCGCCACCAGTCAGCATCTGCATGAGCAGTGCAAGATGTTCCTGCCACTGCTCCATCGCAAGTTCAAAGGGTGTCATCATTCGCCAAGTGCTGCGAATTGCCGGGTATCCGCCGCATGAGGGAATAGAGAGGCTCAACGCCATATCGGCATCCGATTGAACGGACGCCACGCAGGCAAAATCCACCCCGACACGTTCGATTTGAATCAACGGCACACCGCCTTGCCTACTGACCATCACCTTTAAATGGTTTTGGTAGTCGCTATCGTGCCAGACTGCTTTTGGGCCTTGGGTTAGTCGCAACCCAGCAACTTTGCCGTCCGTTTCGAATGCAATGACGGTATCTCGCAAATCGCAATTCGCACGCACATCACATCCGCCGTGATTGACATAGGCGCTGCCATTTGTGTATTTGCTGTCAAACAAAGTCTGCATCTGTCTTGGCTGGCTACTAGCGCAGCCCGCGACCACCAAAGCGACAACGATCCATAAAATACGCATCACATTGTTTCCCTTTACCAGTCACCGCCATTGGCGTTCAAGTGTCCCTCTGCAAGAATCGATTCCTGATCTCCTTCTTCACCGAGAGATTTACTGCCATCCATCAAGCAAAAGCGTTGACTGCCATCAAGATACGCAACGCAAGCTGAATTTTCTTTCTGGCACTCAGCTATAACCGCATCAAGTTTTTTGACCGCTGCCCTGAAGGCTTTTAAATTCTTCTCAGAAATCGTTGCCATAGTCATCTTTCCTTGTTAGTTCAGGCCGACTTTCGCCGGGTCAATTCCTGCCGCGATAGCGGCTGCATTAGCGGCGCTCACCGCTGCAAGCATCGCTGGGCCATCCAATTTGCAGGCCGCATTCATTGCCCTGGCAAAAGCCATAGCTGCCGTGGCGCTGTCTTGTTCAGCTTGAGTCAGGTACATCGCTTTTCCACCTGGTTAGTGACTAGAAACGTGAAGTTCAACAACGGACGAATCCGGCATGTTGAGAACCAATTTGCCATCCACAATTTGCACGCTTCGAAGAGCGACTTCCATCCCCTTACGAAACGCGCCGTTGTACTTTTCAGAGATCAATGGTGCAAGTTCTTTCGCATTCTCTGGGTGCCAATTCAAAGATTCCAGGCCGTTCTGAATTTCGGCTGGAGACACCCATGGCAGATGCTTTGCAGCTAAGGCGTCGGCAGTTTGTTGCGGAACATCTACAAACATTATTCACTCCGTTTACTTGGTTCACTTATTTAAATTTATTATAGTGTGCATGCACACCTTTTGCACGTCTTATTTCTGCAATGGTGCAAATATTTTTTCAGCATGAGGCATCAACTCAGGATTAAAACCACGAAATCTTGTGGTGCTTGGATCACAAAAATATCCTTTCCATGTCGATTCCTTAATCCCCCGAATACCGAAATCTTTATTGAAAAGGGCCAAGGCATCAGACTGCGTGAGGTTGGCTCCTTCGATCAACTCACGTAAGCGTTGGTTAGTAGTTTTTTTGGAAGTGTTCATGCACACTATTCTACAGAGTCAAATTGCACTTGCAAACATATCCTGCAAGGTGATGGTGCTTAGATCAACATACCTGGCAGAACATGAGATATCGCTATGACCTAAGAGGGTCGCCACCGTGTCCATATCACCTGTGCTGGCAAGAACTTTGCTGGCGAAGGTACGGCGTCCACTGTGGCTGCTGCCCTTGGTGCCCGCCTTTTGATAGAGCCTGGTGAGATGCGATTGAAGCGAGTCACAACATTTATAGATTTTCTCCACCCCTGAATCCAGCACCCTGCGTTTCGAGTTTTGGCTTAACCCGGCTCCCCGACTGCTGTAAATGAGGGGTTGGTTCGGCAACAAACCGCGATGCGTCTTGCCGTACAGGTCTGTGCCAATTTTGCGCTCTATGCGATAGGCTAGATACGTCTCCAATGCCGCAATCAAGGGCTTTGTTGCCAGGTAGGTGCAGCGCTGACGGCACCCCTTAGTCACATCAGCCCTCAAGCTCACTTCGACCCTTAATTTGCCGGATGGCTGCATCACGTCTGCAACGGTGATTCGACTAACCTCTGTGACCCGGAGGCCGCAATGGTGGGTCAGCATCAATACAAGAATGTCGCGCTGAAAATAGCGACTGGTGGCTTGAGTGATTTTGATCAAACGGGAGAATTCGCCCTGGTTGAGGGTTTGGGCGCGTTGGATAGTAGCCATGAAGACCTCTGGAATTCGACGCTGAAAGCGAATTGCAGAGAGAGAAGTGTCGAGGCTCTTTTTCTATGATAACCCGCGCCAAATGGGCTCATAAAGGAAAGTCGCTAGAATTCAAATGCGTGCTGTCGCAGCGCGTTGTGGCTGGCAAACTCCACAGAACTGAGATGCGACATTGGGTTTCGAGCTTTGAAAGTTTCTTGCTGCGGGCCGCACACTGCCCACCATGCGATGGCAATGCCAGCCACCATTGCTAGTTCACGGGTGCGACTTGGGTTCCGCAGCTCAAAAGGAGCTTTTCAATGGACAAACAATCCAAATTTATTCCCGAGAATGCGGTGGCATTCAAACATGCAGCGCGTGATTTGCAGCGGGCATATCCCCTTTCTCTTCAGCAAAGTCAGGAACTACTGGCGCGTGTGTACGGATACGCCGATCTACACGAACTCCAGCAAACAATCGCAAAACAACTGCCACCTGGTCCGTATCCGAACGATCTGGACACGATGCCCAGAGTGTTATTTCGCCTGAATGCCGCTGAACGCTTTTTAACCCAAGTGCCACCAGAATGCCGCATGCCAATTGGTCGCCTGACCTTTCAGGATTTATGTCTTCTCGAATCGCCTGACATTCGCAGAGAAGCAATGTCCTTTCACAATCTCGTGGAGGCAGAGCTTGATCCGGCGAGCAGGCCACGCGCAACAGATTTAGCTCCAAAAGACTATGTGCAGTTTGATGCCTGCGAAGATGATGTTTATGTACATTTTGGAATTGGTAAAGCCAAGAAGGAAGGGTACTTTCCACTGAACTTCACTGGAAAAGTCAACATTACAGCTTCTAACTACATCCTGGAACAGCTTGATGGGCCACGTACTGAACAGGATCGATATCGCCTCCTAAAAACGCTTTACGGAGTGTGGGGAAACCATCCGAATAACCCACTTTGTCTCGCTCAACTTCTCGAGTTTACGTGCGGTGAGGCAGGTGATGAATTGGACGGCGCAGTTGCGCAAGAGATGTGGCCTATCGCACAGAGAGCGCGTGAGTTATTCGAGCAAATTATTCCCAAAGACTTCAAAGGACAAATTGAACCCAATTGTGTAAGTTTCAATTATCCAAATGGTGTCGAAAACCACTACTATCTTTCGACTCTGTATTGGGGTGCGGTCTGTCTCTTTGTACTTGAACAAGATAAGAAAGCCCTGGCGTGGGCAAGGCGGTGTTTGCGCTTGCACCCTGGCGACCGTTTCGGAGCACGATTTCTCATTGATCAGATGACTAATAAAGGCACTTCCGACCGATAAGATGGGTTGTTTTTAGGATCGCTGATCTCATAAAAAAGCAGAATTGTTAAAAGGGATTATGGTGGCCCAAAACTTTTGCTGCAAAAGTTTGATCACATCAAACTACTGAATTTGCAGCTCCAAGTTATCCCGTAATTTCTTCGCTGCTTTTGTCTGTTGTAAAGATTGCAACCATTTCAGCCAACAAGACTCCTGACCACACGCCTTCGGAAGCGTTATTGAGAATTCTGTCGTTTGCCAAGCCTCTGTCAGTCAATCTTTGAACCGCACGTTGCCCATAGACTCGCTTTTGGGCTTCCGATAGCGCCATGAATTCTTCCTTGGCCACGGTCACGGGGCTCTTTTGCTTTTGCTTTTCGCCGGCCTCTGACTGCGGGCTCTGCGGTGGCTTAACTTCAACATCTTCCACAACCTTGAAGGGGTCCACGTCCTTGAGGATGGTCAAGAAGTAGCGTCGCAAATTTTCAACTGGCCCCAGTTCCTTGTTAGTAATTCTGGCCTGCAGTTTCGCCAGGGCAACCGAGACTTGTTCTACGGAGTGATTGGCGATGCAGTTCTCTATCAAGCTATCACCCAGGCCAAGCCGCATGCCGATCTTCATTTGCTCAAAGTGGCTGCTCGGGATCTCGCGCGGCGCCGGCTTCTTTTGTCGCACGGAAAACTGCACGGAGCCAATTGCCCTACCCGCCTTCGTTTCGAGCAACTCAACAATAAGGTCAGTCTCTGCGTTGATCTCTTCAATCGCGCCTTTGACCGACTCGCTCTTGACTTTGCGCCACTCGCGGAGCACAGGTTGTCCTGTCAGTTTATTATGCTTTGGTGGCACATTGGTCAGAATATTGATCCACCAATCTGGCGGGTTGACGCATGTAAGACATTCGCCATCGCCACCCCTCCGGTAGTTGTTTCTATACCTAGCGCAAACGTCATATAGAGCACCAGCCGTATAGCTTTTCAATTTGAGGGACTCTTCCAGCTCGACCGCCGTAAATGGGAACGAAACTCGGTCCGAAAGAGCGGTGTTCAATTCAGGCGGCAACGCCCAGAACACATGCAAATTCCCATTGATGAGTTTGAAACTGGCCTGGCTCAAAGGATTCATGTTTTGCCAGATCAGGCCACTTTTTGCGTCGGGTGCCTCCCAGTCAATCTCAGCCCTCCGCAGCGCCAGGACAAGGCCTCGCAGTGCAGACTTAAGGTTTGACTTACCTACCTCCACGTATCTGAGTAGATCGGTGGCCGAGGATGAGTACAAGTGCTTGTTGTCAGGGTCTGAACCATGCAGCGCTCGGTAAGCATGCAGTTGGTTCGCTGATGAGAGCAATATGGAATTCCAGAGCTTGCGCCCAATCGCTGTAATTTTCCCAGCCCTGGGCACCATCACCAGCGTAACATTTGGCTTGAGAAGCGTTGTGACTTCATTTTTCATGTGTCCAATCATAGCCCAAACATTGGACGCTTTAACCCCTTTTCTAAATGTCCGACTTTTTATACGCAGAAGAACCTTTTGTCACCGTCGTATAAAAAGTCGGACGGTTCTAAGGGCTTAAATGGCTTTGAAATAGGTTCCACCGCTAGTTATGCTCCGTTTTCAAGGTCGCGTGTAACCCATTTCCACAGATTGAATTGTCCAGCTTTCAATATTGAGCATGTTCCTATAAATAGACAGACAAATCGAATAGAAAGGCATGCAAATGAAGATTGAAAGACGGACAGTTCGTATAAAAAGCCGGACACAAAACGTATATTTCCTTTTAAAATCAATGACTTAAAGTAATTAAAGGTATTAATTGCCTTTCTTGACTGCTATAAAAGACTGAGGGGATTCTCAGTAGTCATGCCGGATAGAAGACCAAAATACATGTTACCGGTCACTCAGAAATCCCATTTTGGCAGCGATAGGGCGCTACCGCATGCTCATTTCCTAGGTTCACACTGATATTTGTGTTTCATAACCAAACACAGAATATTGCGCATTTTGTTTTGACGCGCTTAGAATCTATGCATGAACAACACACAAACCCCCTCCCCTCGCCCCACCGTCACGGTGGCCGATCTAGCGGCAATGCGTACACGCGCGCATGAGGTTGTCGCAGAGACAAGAGCTGCTGCCTCGGCGCCTTCCACTCAGAAGATACCACCAGAGTTCAACTCCACACAACTCGCTGAACTTTGCAGAATTGACCGGAATAAGTTTGAGCATCGCCGCCGCAAGTTGGATCTTCCTGACGGGCGTGAGGACGGCCGTCGCCGGATGTATACATTGAAGGAGGCGCAGGAATGGGCGCTTGACTATCACGGACATAAGCAGAAGCGCGGCTGTGTCCCCGCTGGCCAGGTGCCAAAGGCCGCAGTTATTACCGTAGGTAATTTCAAGGGTGGAGTAGGTAAGTCCACCACTGCCGCGACTCTCGCACAAGGGCTGAGTCTGCGTGGGCACAAAGTACTTGTTATTGACACTGATCCTCAGGGCAGCCTCACCAGCTTGATGGGTGTT
>JAZKHK010000033.1:0-7642 GCA_040385425.1 Pseudomonadota bacterium
CCCGCGTGATTCAGGATTTGCCGGATCTGTTACAAAAAATTCGCTCCGGCATGACCTTGCTGGGGGTGGCCCCGTCCGAGCAGGAGGCCCACATCAAGACCATCAGTGCCACCCTGACCGATGCTTTCCTGTCCAAGACCCAGGCGATTCCAGGCGATCAGATTGCCGCCATGGCCGCACGCTTGGGGAATCTTGAAGACTTCGTCAGCGAAGACGGTTTGGGCGATCTGCCACTGGATGCCGAAAGCATCGAAATGATGCTGGGCATTGATGCCTCGACGATCGACGTGGTGACCGATGGCGGCTCCAAACCCACGGCGGCCATGCTGGCGTGGGCGCAGGAACTGGAATTGGGTGCCTGGTTTACGCTGGACCATAACAGCCAGGTGGCGCAGGTGCAGTTTGTGTGGCGCAGTGACCGCAAGCAACTCAATTTGTTTGCATCGCCCGATGGCCACAGTTATCTGATCCAGGC
The DNA here is from genome assembly GCA_040385425.1 of Pseudomonadota bacterium. Classification (GTDB taxonomy): domain Bacteria; phylum Pseudomonadota; class Gammaproteobacteria; order Burkholderiales; family Burkholderiaceae_C; genus Rhodoferax. The sequence goes on from JAZKHK010000033.1 coordinate 476, forward strand.
CGGGCGTCTGGCGGCTTATTTGCAGGCCGGGCTGTTGTTGCCGCAAGAAGAAGAGTCCCTCACGGTGCGCGCCACGCGCGACGCCCTGGTCAAGCTGGATGCCAATCCAGAGCGCTTGCTGGGTTAACCGCCGGCCTCAGTGGGCCACGCGGTTCGCAGTTTCTTCGCACAACTCATCCAGTACCAGCGCGTCGGGCTGCTTGCCCATGCTCCAGAACACCATCAGCACGATGATTTTGAGGTCATCCAGCGGTAACGGGTCCGATTGTGCCGCCATTGCGCGGTCAATCACCAGTTCCCGCATATCGGGTGTCAAGGCGCCCAAGGTTTCGAGAAACATGACAAACCCCAGGCAGTCCGAGCCCAAATGGTGCTGCTCTTCCCGGGAGTACACCCGCATGCTGTGCGGCGACTGGGCAATGGGTTTGGCGGTGGACGGCGGGAGGCTGCTGCTTTCGTCACTCTCGGTAGAGGGCAATTGCAGGCCACGGGCGGCCAGATTGAGGTCGTTCAGCCAAGTCAGCGCGTCCTGAATCTCGTCAGTGTCAAAGCCGACGGAGCTTAACTTGCGCTCCAGATGGGCTAATTCAGGACAGGCCTCACCGTGCCAATAATTTTCAAATACAAAGACAAGTACTTCAAACATGGCCTCACTTTAGCGCGAACCGGAGGCTGTAAAACAAGGAATTGGCTGCCAAATTAGACCTGGCCCCCCAATCAGGATTTTTAGCGTGGACTCAGTCGCTGAAACAGGCCGCCGGGCAGGCGCGCCACCAGACCGTCCAGCTCCAGGGTCATCAACTGCGCTTGTAAATTGGCGGTGTCCAGGCTGCACCGGGCCTGCAGTGCATCCAGCCCCACGGGATCGAAGCCGAGGGCGTCAAGCAGCGATGGTTCTGCGTCAAACAGGGGTGTAGCCCCCGTGGTATCTGCATAAGCAGCTATTGAATCAATAGCATCTGGCGCATCGACAATCATCTTGAGCTCTTCCAGCACATCCTGCGCCGACTCCACCAACTTGGCGCCCTGTTTGATCAGGGCATGGCAGCCGCGAGCCTGGGTGGAGTGAATGGAGCCGGGAATGGCAAACACCTCCTTGCCTTGCTCGGCCGTCAGGCGTGCGGTGATGAGCGAGCCGGACTTGAGCGCCGCCTCAATCACCAGCGTGCCCTGAGCCAGCCCCGCAATCAGACGGTTGCGCTTGGGAAAGTTGGCGGGTAAGGGCGGCGTGCCCAAGGGGTATTCGCTGATGATCAGCCCATTTTGGGCGATGCGGTGCGCCAGTTCGCGGTGACTTTTCGGGTACACCCGGTCCAGCCCGGTGCCGACCACGGCCAGGGTAGCCAGCCGCGTGGCGTCCGTTGACAGGCTGTCAAGCGCCCCTTCGTGCGCAGCGCCATCCACACCCAGGGCCAGACCCGATACCACGGTCAGGCCAGCCAACCCCAATGCTTTGGAAAATTGTCGTGCGTTGGCGGCGCCTTGCGGCGTCGGGTTGCGGCTGCCCACCACGGCGATGCTGTTCTTCAGACAGGTCGTCAGGCTGATTGCTATTGAATTGGTAGCTGTCTGTGCAGGTTCTACAAGGGCTGGAGGGCGATTTGATATGAATTTTCCGGCGCCCAGCAGGTACAGCATCAGCGGCGGGTCTTCAATCGCCAGGAGCGAGGCGGGGTAGTCTGCGTCGCCCAGCACGAGGATATGGTGCTGCGCACCGTGGGTGCCCGATTCCTGCAGCCAAGTCCAGGTGACGTCCAGCAAGGCGGCCAGTTCAGCCGGCTCGGTGCGCAGGTTGCTGGCCTGCGTCGCACTGACCACCTGCTGGAGCGCCTGCATGGATTGACCGAACACGGCGTGGGGCAGGCCGAAGGCCGCCAGCAGCTTGCGGGCGGATTCATTGCCAACGCCGGGCGTGAGCGTCAGGCGCAGCCAGCTGCCGAGCTCGTCGCGTTCCATCAGGGTTTTTTGTGGGCGGCTTTTTAGAGCGGGTTGATCAAGCGGTCGCCTACTTTGACGCCGTCCGTGATCTCCAGCACCAGGGCGTAAGAGAGTTTCTCGAAAGTCCGGAACACCATGAGCAAACCGGTGCGTTCATCCGGCAATTTCACAGGCGTGCGCGCCTCATCCGTTTTGTCGATCAGGCGGGCACCGTCTTTCATGATGGCCATGACGTGTCCGTTTTCCATCCCGTCACGGGTGCCGCGGTTGATCGCCACCACCTGGTTTTGGGCGGCATTGACAACGGCACTGCCGTACACCGAGACAATGCGCGCTTCGACAAGGCCTTGGGGAGCGTGCGGCACGTAGCTCATGAATTGCTGCTCGGGCTCGGGCAGCATGCGGTCGCCCACGCGCATTTCTTCTTTGGCCGCCGTGATGTCAATCGTGGCCGGCACGATATCGGTCTGGGGTTGGCCATCTTTGCCCGTGGATTCCTGGATGGATTCGCCGCGAACCAGCGTGGCTCGGCCAACGTATTGCGCTTCATGCCCCAGCACTTCACCCGTCACCGGGTCTTTCAGGGGGGTGGCATTGCGAAATATGCGGTAGGTCTTTTGCTTCTTGCTGGGGTCATCGCTCAATGCGGCGTCGCCCTGACCGCGGGCATAGGCGCGGTCGCCGCGGGTGAGCATCACCCGGCCTTCTTGCGCCGCCACAATGCGTGCCGCCGCTTTAAGTCCGTTTTCGTCCACGATCACCGGTTCGGCCAGAAACGGCTCAATCAAGGAGTTTCTCAGGGTCGGCAACGCGTTATTGGCCAGGACTTCGGTACGGGTGCGCGGCGACAAGCGAACCGTTTCCATCGGAATCTCGCCGCTTTCCGACTGGCGGGTGCGCAGGGTGGCGCGGCCATTCATTTTTTCCAGGAACAGCCTTTGGCCTGGGTAAATCAGGTGCGGGTTTTTGATCTCATCCAGGTTCATGCCCCATAACTCGGGCCAGCGCCAGGCGCTTTTCAGGAACAGGCCGGAGATGGCCCACAGGGTGTCACCGCGTTTGACGGTGTAGTTGTCCGGTGCATTGGGGCTGAGCTCGCTCAAGGGCACGCCCGCTTGCGCGACCTGGGTCGCCGTGCTTTTTTGACTCGCCGTGATCGGGAAATTCTGAGCCCCTGCAGGGGTGGCCAAACCCGTGCCGACCAGTAGCGCAACGGCCGCCATTGCGACGTGGGATTTCATCATCATGTTTTTTGTCATATTTCTTTGCACTGAAAATCTTGATCAATCAGGCGCGATTTTGCGCCCAAGCCCTTGATTGGGCAACGTTTTCCAACCCTGACCCCTGCCGCACCTGCCGAAAGTGGCGAAAATAACGAATTATGAAACCTTGCGGGACAAAATGGCAGCTCACGCGTCGTGAGCCCGCGCTGTCCCCAGCCGATCAATATGCTACTTCCTATTCTCTGCTTTCCCGATCCTAAACTGCATACCGTGGCCAAACCGGTCCAAACGGTGGATGCCCGCGTTCACGCCCTGATTGCCGACATGCTGGAGACCATGTACGAGGCCAAAGGCATCGGTCTGGCGGCCACGCAGGTGGATGTGCATGAACGCCTGATCGTGATCGACGTGTCTGAAGAGCGCGACGAGCCGCTGATCCTCATCAACCCGGAAGTGGTGTGGACCAGTGCCGAGACGCACCTCAATGAGGAAGGCTGCCTGTCGGTGCCCGGTATTTACGACGGCGTGCAGCGTTTTGATGCCGTCAAGGTGACGGCGCTGGACCGCGAAGGCCAATCCCGCATCATTGAAGCCGAGGACTTGCTGGCGGTGTGCATTCAGCACGAGATGGACCACCTGATGGGCAAGGTGTTTGTGGAGTACCTGTCGCCGCTCAAGCGCAACCGCATCAAGACAAAAATGCTCAAGGCTCAGCGAGATAGCGCGCGATGAGGCTGATTTTTGCGGGCACGCCCGAGTTTGCCCGCGTTGCCCTGGCCCAGCTCCATGCCGCTGGTCATGAGATCGTGCTGGTGATGAGCCAGCCGGACCGGCCGGCCGGGCGCGGCATGAAACTGCAGGCCTCGGCCGTCAAGCAATTTGCGCTGGACCATGGCCTGCCGGTCGCCCAGCCGCGCAGCCTGCGGCTGGACGGCAAGTACCCCGAAGACGCGGCGACGGCGCGTTTGGCGATGGAAGCCGCGCAGGCCGATGCCATGGTGGTGGCCGCCTACGGCCTCATCCTGCCGCAGTGGGTGCTGGACCTGCCGCCTCATGGCTGCTTCAATATTCACGCCTCGCTCTTGCCCCGTTGGCGCGGCGCGGCGCCGATTCACCGGGCCATCGAGGCCGGCGATGCTGAAACCGGCGTCACCATCATGCAAATGGACGCAGGCCTTGATACCGGCGACATGCTGCAAGTGGAAAAGTTGCCGATTACCGCGCTGGCGACCACCGCCACCCTGCACGACCAACTGGCCGAACTCGGCGGGCGAATGATGGTGGAGACGCTGGAACTGGCGTCCCGTGGCGCTCTCCAGCCGGTGCCCCAGCCCGCTGAGGGCATCACCTACGCGCACAAAATCGAAAAACACGAGGCCGCCATTGACTGGTCGCAAGCGGCCACGCTGATTGCACAGCGGGTGCGCGCCTTCAATCCCTTTCCCATTGCCAACTCGGACCTGAAGGGCGAAACCTTCAAAATCTGGAGCGCCAGCGTGCAGCCCGGCAGCCCGCCTGCTGGCACGGAATATGGGTCAATTCTGGCTGTAGCCCCCGAGGGTATTGCGGTGGCAGCTATGAATTCGATAGTAAACATCACCGAATTGCAGCGCCCGGGCGGCAAACGCCTGAGCGTGGCGGACTTCCTGCGCGGATTTGATCTGCGTCCCGGCATGGTCTTTGAGAAGCGCGCCGGCTAGTGTTCTTCCTGCGCGCCAATTACCGCCACCCCGAGTTTCGCCGGGGCGTCCTTGATGCGCTGGTTGTGGCCCCTGGTTTGTCAGCCTGGGGGCTGATGACCGGCGTGGCCATGGTGAAGTCCGGCATGAGCACCTTTGAAGCCTTGCTGATGACGCTCACCGTGTTTGCCGGCAGCTCGCAACTGGCGGCCATGCCGCTGCTCACGGCGGGGGCGCCGATGTGGGTGATTCTGGCCACCGGCTTCTGTGTCAACCTGCGCTTTGTGGTGTTCAGCGCCCACATGCGACCGTATGTGATGCATTTGCCGCTGTGGCAGCGGCTCGTCACCGGCTACCTCACGGCCGACCTGAGTTATGTGCAGTTCACCCAGCGCTATCCCCATGTCGGCACTGATGAGGCCCAGCGGCGCGCCCAGCAAGCGTATATGGCGGGCAACTGCGGCATGAACTGGGCCTCGTGGATGGGCTGCAGCGTACTGGGTGTGGTGCTGGCCAATTTCATTCCGACCGAATGGGGTCTGGGTTTTGCCGGCATTCTGGCGCTGCTGGGCATTTTGTGTTCGCTGGCGTCGAGCAAGCTGCGCCTGGTCTCGGCCGGCGTGGCCGGGGCGGCGGCCGTGGCGGCCTTTGCCTTGCCGTTCAAGCTCAATATCCTGGTGGCGATTGCGGCGGCGGTGGCGATGTGCCTGATGCTGGAGCACACCTCAATGGCCCAGCGGGAGAAAGCATGAGCGACCATTCTGACGGCTGGATGATCGTCACCATCCTCGGCCTGGCACTGGTGACGGTGATCACGCGCTCCTTCTTTTTCATGTCCAGCAAGCCTTGGGACTTGCCGTCCTGGGCGCAGCGCGGTTTGCAATACGCGCCGATTGCCGCGCTGGCCGCCGTCATCGTGCCGGAAATGGTGATGACGCAAGGGCACTTCATTAGCACCTGGCAAGACGCCCGGCTGTTTGCGGTGGCCGCCGGGGCGGGCTGGTTCTTCTGGCGCAAGGGCGGCGGGCAAGCCGTGCTGGGGACCATTGTGGCGGGCATGGCGGTGTATTTGCCCCTGCATTTAGGCCTCGGCTGGTAAGTTGGCGCGAGGGGAGCGCTTTTACAATCCCGGGTAGTTATTTTTCTACCGACAAGGGACTCCATGAACGTCATCCGCTTTTCCGATTTATGTGCCCAAGGCAAGGTTTCCGGCAAACGTGTTTTTATCCGCGCCGACCTCAACGTGCCGCAGGACGATACGGGTGCGATCACCGAAGACACCCGCGTTCGCGCCTCCATTCCCTGCATCCAGATGGCGCTGGACGCCGGTGCCGCCGTCATGGTGACTTCGCACCTGGGCCGCCCGACCGAAGGCGAATTCAAACCGGCCGACTCGCTGGCGCCGGTGGCCAAGCGCCTGGCCGAGCTGATGGGCCGCGAGGTGCCTCTCGTTGCAAATTGGGTGGACGGCGTGAGCGTGCAGCCCGGTCAGGTCGTGCTGTTGGAAAACTGCCGCGTCAACCCCGGCGAAAAGAAAAACAAGGAAGAACTGGCGAAAAAAATGGCTGCCTTGTGCGATATTTTTGTGCATGATGCCTTTGGCACGGCACACCGAGCCGAAGCCTCGACCTACGGCATTGCGCAGTTCGCCCAAGTGGCGTGCGCCGGCCCGCTGCTGGCGGCCGAGATGGACGCCATCACCGTGGCCCTGGCCAATCCGAAACGTCCATTGGTCGCCATCGTGGCGGGCTCCAAAGTCTCGACCAAGCTCACCATTCTCAAAAGCCTGGCCGACAAGGTGGACCAGCTCATCGTCGGCGGCGGCATTGCCAACACCTTCATGCTGGCCGCCGGCTTGAACATCGGCAAGAGCTTGGCCGAGCACGATCTGGTGGCGGACGCCAAAGCCGTGATCGACGCCATGCAGGCGCGCGGCGCTACGGTGCCGATCCCGACCGACGTCGTGACCGCCAAGACTTTCTCCGCCGATGCCGTGGCCACCGTCAAGGCGGCCACCGACGTGGCGGACGACGACCTGATTCTGGACATCGGCCCCCAAACCGCGGCGGCGCTGGCGGCGCAACTCAAGTCGGCTGGCACCATCGTCTGGAACGGCCCGGTCGGCGTGTTCGAGTTTGCCGCGTTCGAGAACGGCACCAAGGCCATCGCCCACGCGATTGCCGAGTCCAGCGCGTTTTCCATCGCCGGCGGTGGCGACACGCTGGCTGCCATTGCCAAGTACGGCATCGAGAAGCAGGTGAGCTACATCTCCACCGGCGGCGGCGCGTTTCTGGAAGTGCTGGAAGGCAAGACCCTGCCGGCGTTCG
>JAZKHK010000034.1:0-8935 GCA_040385425.1 Pseudomonadota bacterium
CATTTGGAGCCGCCTTCGTGCCGTTCCTTCTGCTCTTCAAAACGCTTTTTGAGCGTTTCCATCAACTCGTCCCAACCCATCTTCTCGATCTTGGCGCGCTCCTCGGGGCTCAGGTTCAGCTCAAGGTTCTTGCGCAGCCACTCCAGCGGTATCTCCTTGGTGAAGTCGGCAATGATTTCGACCCCTTTGAAGTAAGCGGCAAAGGCGCGGTCGAACTTGTCGTAGTGCTTTTCGTCCTTCACCAGCGTGGTGCGGCTCAGGTAGTAGAAATCGTCGATCTTGTAACCGGTCACCGGTGCATCGCCTTCGGGCTCGGGCGTGTTGGGGCCGACCACGCCCAGTTGCAGCGCTTCCATCAGGGTCAGGAATTCCTTGACCGACACCGGCAGCTTGGCCGAGCGCAGGGTGTAGAAGAAGTCGATCAGCATGATGAATTCCTAAGCGCGCGGCTTGTCCAGCAAATACAGCAACTGAGCCTTGACCTCCGGCCATTCGCCACTGCGCAGGCTATACATGACGGTATCGCGGATGGTGCCGTCGCGGCGCAGGGCATGACCGCGCAGCACGCCGTCCTTGCGTGCACCCAGCCGTTCAATCGCATTTTGCGAGGCAAAGTTGAAGTTGTCGGTGCGCCAGCCCACGACGTTGCAAGCCAGGGTTTCAAACGCATGGGTGAGCAGCAGCAGTTTGCAGGTGGTGTTGACATGGGTGCGCTGGCAGCTTTTGGCGTACCAGGTCCAGCCGATCTCCACGCGTTTGACGGCCGGCACGATGTCGTGGTAACTGGTGCAGCCCAGCACGCGGCCGGTCGCCGCATCAGTTACGGCAAAAGCAAAACGGTTGCCTGCTTCGCGCATGGCCAGTGCATCTTCGATGTACTTTTGGGTTTGCTCCGGTTCAGGCACGGACGTGACGCGCAGCTTCCACAGCTCGCCATCCGCAGCAGCCAAACGCAGGCCGTTTTCATGGCCCAAGGCCAGCGGCACCAGTTCAATGCCGCGCGCGGCGAGGGTGATAGGTTCGACAAAACTCATGATCCGACTTTCTTTTTGGCGTTGATGCTTCTGCGCCAGCGTCGTGCCACTTGCAGGCCGACGCCACCGCCCACGCCCACCAGCACAATGCCGGCAATGCTGGCGTTGTTGTAGCCGGCGGCAAATATGTTCATGCCCAGAAGACGACCGATCCAGAAGCCCAATAGCGCGCCGCCCACAAAGCCGACGGCATCCGACAGGCCTTCAATCAACAGTGATTTATCCATGTGTGCAAGTCCTGCGGGGTTTTAGCGGTTGTGCTTTTGCATGTACATCAGCTTTTCAAACAAGGTCACATCCTGCTCATTTTTGAGCAAGGCGCCCACCAGCGGGGGCATTGCCACTTTGTCGTCCGGGCTTTGCAAAGCTTCCAGCGGAATGTCTTCGGCCAGCAGCAGCTTGAGCCAGTCCAGCAGTTCGCTGGTGGACGGTTTCTTTTTCAGGCCCGGCAGGGTGCGCACGTCATAAAACGTTTTCATCGCCGCCGTCAGCAGCTCCTGTTTCAGACCGGGGAAATGCACATCGACAATGCTGCGCATAGTGTCGGCATCGGGGAACTTGATGTAGTGGAAAAAGCAGCGGCGCAAAAACGCGTCGGGCAGTTCTTTTTCGTTGTTCGAGGTGATGAACACCAGCGGGCGGTTTTTGGCCTTGATCAGTTGCCGGGTCTCGTAGCAGTAAAACTCCATGCGGTCGATCTCGCGCAGCAAATCGTTGGGGAACTCGATATCGGCCTTGTCGATCTCGTCAATCAGCAGCGCTACCGGCTCCTCGGAGGTGAAGGCCTGCCACAGCACGCCCTTGACGATGTAGTTGTTGATGTCCTTCACGCGCTCGCCACCGTCCACGCTGGAGAGCTGCGAGTCGCGCAGGCGGCTCACCGCGTCGTATTCATACAAACCCTGTTGCGCCTTGGTGGTGGACTTGATGTGCCATTGCAGCAGCGGCATGCCCAGCGCCTGCGCCACTTCTTCGGCCAGCATGGTTTTGCCGGTGCCGGGCTCCCCTTTGACCAGCAGTGGGCGCTTGAGGGTGATGGCGGCATTGACCGACAGCATCAAGTCGGGGGTGGCGACGTAGTTTTGAGTTCCTTGGAATTTCATTTTTCTGGCTTTATCATGGGAAATGGCAATTGGCGAAAGGATTGTTGATCTATACAATGATTTTCTGATCTATCTCAAATTTTTGTTGATTGTCTCCACAAAATGAACAAATACTTGCCATCTTTTTCGGTCCTGCTCGTCGCCATGACGACGGTTTTCTCTGCCAGTGCCCAGGATGTCAAAGGGGATGCCAAGGCGGGTGAGAAGAAAATCGCCATGTGCCTGGGTTGCCACGGCATTGAAGGGTATCAGGCCAGCTTCCCCGAGATTTACAAGGTTCCCAAGATTGCGGGGCAGGGCGCCAAGTACATTGTGTCAGCACTCACCGCCTACAAGAAAGGTGACCGCAAACACCCTTCCATGCGCGGTGTGGTGGATAACCTGAGCGACCAGGACATGGCCGATATTGCTGTTTATTTTGAAGCCCTGGGCAAGGTTGCCAGCGCTCCCGTACCCGGCAAGGCGGCCGAAGGCAATGCCAAGGCCGTCGCACTGGTCGGCAAAGGCGCTTGCGTATCCTGTCATGGCGACAGCTTCAGCAAACCCATTGACCCCAGCTACCCCAAGATCGCGGGCCAGCCTGCCGACTATCTGTTCATGGCGCTCAAGTCGTACAAGACCGAAGGCAATGCAACCTGGGGCCGCGCCAATCCGGTCATGGGCGGCGTGGCCAAGCAGTTCACCAACGCGGAACTCAAGGAACTGGCCAATTACGTGAGCGTCCTGCCGGGTGAACTCAAGACGGTGCCGCAAGCCAGGTTCAAGTAACGCAACTGCGTTGGTTTCGCAGCGGGAGCGGTCGTACATAGAATCACCCGAATGGGGGATAGGCAAGCCTTATGGTGACGGTCAAAATCGTGGCGTAAGTCGAGATCGGTAATATCCCAAATAAAGGTGAGGCAATTAGTTTCCATGGAATCCGGCTCCTACCTAGTATTCGTTGCAACTATGGGGATGATCTACATTGGACTGCTGGTCGTCTTAGCTCATTTTTTCAAGTATCTATTTCGACGTGACTTCGATCTGCTCAGACGTCTATGCCTGATCTGCGGCGTTTGGTTTGGTACTCATCTTGTTTGGATATATGTTATGCCAAATGGTAGTCACAGTAGTGATCAGTTCTCTGGTTTCGTCGCCTTCATGCACTACGTTTATTTCATCGTAATGGTGTGGGTGCTGTATTCCGTTAAACAGCTTTCACGGTTAGCAAATTTACGCGCCTCAGAAGTGGATATCAAAAAGTAATCAGTCATTGCGCGGTTACCGCGGTGCCAGTTAGTGGACGAATCCAAGGTCTCAATCGGGTACTCAAAAGGTCTCAAAAAGCTCTCCAACATTCGGCCCCTGATGTTTTTTGGATAACCGCCTGAAGATCCGGTTGCACATAAAAAAGCCGCTCAATGAGCGGCTTTTTGCTTTGAAAACAGCCTGCGCCGCCTTCAGCCACCCAGGTACGCCGCTTCCACCTTGGGGTCGGCCAGCAGGTTGGCGCCGGTGTCGGCCAGCACGATCTTGCCGGTTTCGATCACAAAGCCGTGTTTGGCGATCTTGAGCGCCTGGCGCACGTTTTGCTCGACCAGCAAAATCGTCAGCCCGCTGCGGTTGATCTCCACCAGTGTGCGGAAAATCTCCTGCACCAGGATTGGTGCCAGCCCCATGGAGGGCTCGTCTAGCAGCAGCAACTTGGGCTTGGCCATCAGGGCGCGGCCGATGGCCAGCATCTGCTGTTCGCCGCCCGAGAGGTTGCCGGCCATCTGCTCGGAACGGTCCTTGAGGCGCGGAAACAGGTGAAAGACTTCTTCCGTTGAACTGGCGATACCGGCCTTGTCCTTGCGCGTGTAGGCGCCGAGCTGGAGGTTCTCCGTGACCGTGAGCGTGGTCAGGATGGCCCGGCCTTCGGGCACCTGCACCACGCCGCGCTGCACGACTTGGTGCGCAGCCAGTTGTGAAATGTCCTCGCCCTCGAACTCGATTCTGCCGCGTGCTGACTTGAGCAGGCCGGAGAGCGCCAGCAAGGTGGTGCTTTTGCCGGCCCCGTTGGCGCCGACCAAAGCCGTGATCTCGCCGCTGTTGAGGTTGAAGGTAATGCCTTTGACGGCTTCGATGTGACCGTAGGCCACGGCCAGGTCGGTCACGCGCAGGGATACGCTCATGCTTCGTCTTCCTTGCCCAGGTAGGCTTCAATGACTTCGGGGTTGTTGCGTATTTCGTCGGGCGTGCCCTCGGCGATGATGCGGCCGAAATTGAGCACGGCGATGCGGTCGCACAGGCCCATGACAAAGCGCATGTCGTGCTCGATCATGAAGACGCCGTAGCCCCGGTCCCGGATGTTGCGGATTTCTTCCATCAGGATGGTTTTTTCCGAGGGGTTCATCCCGGCCACCGGCTCGTCCAGCAGCAACAGCTTGGGCTCGGTGGCCAGAGCGCGGGCGAACTCCAGTTTGCGCTGGTCGCCGTAGGACAGGTTGTCGGCCAGCATGTCGGCCTTGTGGTCGAGCCCGACCCAGGTGAGCAGCTCTAGCGCCCGGGCGCGCGCTTTTTCTTCGGCGGCGCGGTAGGCCGGGGTGTTGAAGAAGAGCGCGAGACCGCTGTAGTCCAGGTGATCATGCAGGCCCACCATGACGTTTTCCAGCAGATCCATCTCCTTGAAGATGCGGATGTTCTGGAATGTGCGTGCGATGCCGCGGTGCGTGATCTGGTGCGAGGGCTTGCCGAGCAGGCTTTCGCCCTGGAAGTCGATGCTGCCGCCGTTGGGCTGCAGCAAGCCGGTCACCAGGTTGAACACGGTGGTCTTGCCTGCGCCGTTGGGGCCAATCAGGCCGTAGATGCTGCCGGCAGGCACTTCAAAGCTGACGTCATGCAGCACATGCAGGCCGCCGAAATGTTTGCTGACCTGGCGGATTGAAAGCAGATTGGCGCTCATGCCCGGCCTCCCTTGTTGCGGTTAAGCCAGGCCCGGATGCGGCGCGGCTCCCAGATGCCCTTGGGCAGAAAGAGCACCACCAGCACCAGCACGGCGCCGTTCACCAGGGCGCGGAAGTCTTGCAGGAAACGCAGCATTTCCGGCAGCAGGGCCAGAATCGTGGCGCCGAGCATCGGGCCGAACAGGCTGGAGGTGCCGCCCAGCACGGTCATGGTCAGGATGTCCACCGCGTTCTCAAAACCGTATTCGCGCGGGCTGATGAAGAAGGTGAAGTGGGCATTGAGCGCCCCCGCCACACCGGCAATGAGGGCGCCCAGCACAAAGGCCAGCAGTTTGTAACGATCGACGTCGATGCCCATCAGGCGGGCGGCCACTTCGTCTTCCTTGATGGCCTCAAACGCGCGGCCGACCTTGGAGCGGCGCAAACGCGCCAGGCCATAGACGGTGAACGCCAGCAGCAGCACGATGTGCCAGCCTTCGGTGACGAGCGGAATGCCGTTCAGGCCTTCGGGGCCGCCGGTGATCTCCAGATTCAGCACGGTGATGCGCACCACTTCGCCAAAGGCCAGCGTGGCCATCGCCAGGTAAACGCCGGACAGGCGCAGTACCGGCGCGCCGATGATCAGCGCCACCACGGCAGGGGCGACACCGCCGGCCAGCAGGACGGCCGGAAACGACCAGCCCAATTGCAGCGTGAGCAAGGCCGCTACATAGGCGCCGATGCCCATGAAAGCCGCATTGGCCAGCGACAACAGGCCGCACGAGAGCGTGAGCCAGATCGAGAGCGCCAGCATGGCATGCACGCCCACCGTGAACACCAGGGTGCTGTAGGTGGACCAGAAATCATTGAACCCTTGCATCATGCTTTCCTTTCCAGCTTGCGGCCGAACAGCCCGGAGGGCCGCACCAGCAGGATCAGGAAGAGCAGGCCAAAGGCCACCGCATCGCCCATCTGGCTTGACAGGTAGGCCTTGCTGATGACTTCAGCAAAACCCAGAAACAGGCCGCCGATAAGCGCGCCGCGAATGTCCCCCATGCCGCCCAGAATGATCACCGCCAGGCCTTTGTGCAGGATCGGCTGGCCCATCTGCGGCGTGATGGCGTTGAAGTCCAGGCCGATCAGCACGCCGGCAATGCCGCCGAGTGCTGCGGCGACGAAAGAAGTAATGTGGAACAGGCCTTCGACATTGATGCCAAGCAGCCAGGCCGCCTTGGGTGACTCGGCGATGGCGCGCAGGGCGCGGCCGAGTTGCGAGCGCTTGAGGATGGTGAACAGCACCGCCATCAGGATGAACGCGATGGCGACGATGGCGATTTCCAGCGCCCGCACATGCACATCGCCGATCACGAACTCGCCTGCCGGCAATGTTTCTTCGGGGAAGCGCAAGACTTCCGCGCCGAACAGGCCCTGCGCCGTCGTCGTCAGCATGATGCTGACACCGATGGTGGCAATCATTGGAATCAGGTGCGGCGCATTGCGCAGGCGCAGCGGTTTGAGGACCAGCACGTCAATCAGCAGGCCGAGCGTGCCGCTGATCAGCATGGCGCCGATCATGGCGATCCACAGCGGCGCGTCCAGCCGGGTGACGAGTGCCAGCGCGGCGTAGCTGCCGACCATGAACACCGCCCCGTGCGACAGGTTGATGACGGCCAGCACGCCAAACACCAGGGTGAAACCCAGGGCGAACAGCGCATAGACGCTGCCCAGCGTCAGGGCGTTAAGAAGTTGTTGTTCAAGCATGGAGAGGTTCTGTCGGTAGGGGAAAAGGCCGCGCCAAAAGCAATGCGGGGCGGATTTTCATCAGCCCCGCAAGTTGGGAAGTGCCTCTTTATTTGCCGTCGTACAAGGTGAACTTGCCGCCCTTGACCACATAGATAAAGGGCTTCTGGTCCGCATCCCAGCCGCCGACCTTGCCATCCTTGGTCTTGGCCGGGCGGAACTTGAACGGTCCGGTGGCACCGCTGATGGCGGCCTTGGGCAAGGCGTTCTTGAGCGCTTCGCGGTCGGCGCTCAGGTCGCCGGACAGCTTCACATCTTTCAGGGCGGCGGCGGCGATGTACAAGGCGTCATAGGCCTGGGCCGAGAACTGGTTCGGCTCGGCGTTGTACTTCTTCACGTACTGGGCCACGAAAGCCTTGTTGGCCGGTGCCGGGTTGGTGTTGGACCAGGGGCTGCCGACGAAAGTGCCTTCACCCGCCAGTTTGGAAATTTCAAACAGCTTGGGCGAGTTGAAGCCATTGCCGCCGATGAACGGGGCCTTGATGCCCAAGCCGCGCGCCTGCGTCATGATGTTGGCGGCTTCTTCGGCGAGGCACGAGCAGATCACTGCGTCCGGCGCGGACGCCTTGATCTTGGTCAGTTGGGCCTTGAAGTCCACATCCCCCTTGACATAGGTTTCAGTGGTGGTAATCGGCAGCTTGAGGTCATCCAGCACGGTCTTGAAGACGGTGTAGCCGCTCTTGGTGAAGGCGTCGTCATTGCCGTACATCACGGCGACTTTTTTCAGTTTGTAATGTTTCGCGGCGGTGCCCACGGTCACCGGCAACACGTCGGATTCCATCACTGAATTGCGGAAAACGTAAGGGCCGATGTCGGTGATGCCGTTGGCGGTGTTGGAGGTGCCGAAGATCACGGTCTTGGCGCCATTGGCTACCGGGCCGCCGGCAAACATGGAGTTGGACAGCGTGGGGCCAAAAATCATCAGTACTTTGTCTTGAAAGACCAGTTTCTTGACGACGTTGATGGCTTCTTCCTTCTTGCCCTGCTCATCTTCAATGACGAGCTGGATCTTGTTGCCGTTGATCCCGCCCTGGGCGTTGATCTCGTCAGCCGCCAGTTGCACGCCGTTGCGGATCGCCAGGCCGTATTGGGCGGCGCCACCGGACAAGGCGGCAGCCACGCCGAACTTGATGTCGGCGGCTTGCGCGAGACCGGCACAGGCCAGGGCGCTGACCAGAGCGAGGGATTTGGGAAGGAAGTGCATGGATTCTCCTGTTGTTTTAAGGGGATAAGAACGACCGTTTAGTGCCGGGCAGGCGGGCTGCCAGGCCAGAGAAGAGTCGTGGATTGTATCGTTGCAGGCGTTTCAATAGAGGGCGTCAACCGCCCTCAATCCCGTGTGGCGTGGCGCTGTACGCAGCCAATGTAGGCATCGCCGTCGGGCGGACGACCCTCGCGCTGGCTTTCCCAGATCATCTGGCCCAGGCACTCCATGGCCTCGTGGTGCGCCAGATGCAGCGAGTTGCGCCGGTGCGTCAGCAACTCCACCGCCTGGCGGATGCCGCGCGGCTGGTCGATGCTGCACTGCTCGCTGATCGACAAGTGCATGGACAGATGCAGAAACGGGTTGCTCTGGCCTTCCTGCGCCTGCTGCATGGAGGCCAGCGCAGCGTCCACATCGGCCAGTTCGCCGTGGTACTCGGGGTGCTCGTCAATCCACAGGCTTGCTATTGTTTCGATAGCTTCAAGTGGTTGACCCGCCTGGGCTTTGGCGTAAGTTGAGCAAAAAAAACGGCGAACGTCGGCTTGGGAGGGTGAAAACATAATGGAACGTATTGTGTCGCGTCTCCTGTCCACGCGTGGCCCGTACGGGTTTAAACCCGCCATGCGGGGAGTTGCCAGTTGCGCCACAGCGCGAGTGCGCGCAAGCCGGCGGTGACGGCCACGCACGCCACCAGTGCCAGCCAACCCGGGGCACCCGATTGCCACAAGCCCACATAGACCCAGCCGCCGGCAAATGCACACACGGCGTAAGGGCGGTGGTCATTGAAGGCGCTGGGGATCTCGTTGCACACCACGTCGCGCAGCACCCCGCCAAACACGCCGGTGGTCAGTCCCATCATCACGGCCACCAGGCCCGGCATGCCGGCCTCTA
>JAZKHK010000035.1:0-20602 GCA_040385425.1 Pseudomonadota bacterium
GTGTGTCCGTGGCCAAGGAAATCGAACTCAAGGACAAGCTCCAGAACATGGGCGCGCAGATGGTCAAGGAAGTCGCTTCCAAGACCAGCGACATCGCCGGTGACGGCACCACCACCGCCACCGTGCTGGCCCAGTCGATCGTGCACGAAGGCATGAAGTACGTGGCCGCGGGCATGAACCCGATGGACCTGAAGCGCGGTATCGACAAGGCTGTCGCAGCCCTGGTCGCCGAGCTGAAGAAGGCTTCCAAAGCCACCACCACCTCCAAAGAAATCGCCCAAGTGGGTTCGATTTCCGCCAACTCTGACGAAGCTATCGGCAAGATCATTGCTGATGCCATGGACAAAGTGGGCAAAGAAGGCGTGATCACTGTTGAAGACGGCAAGTCTTTGGACAGCGAACTCGACGTGGTTGAAGGCATGCAGTTTGACCGCGGTTACCTGTCGCCCTACTTCATCAACAACCCTGAAAAGCAAGCCGCTTTGCTGGACAACCCTTTCGTGCTCTTGTACGACAAGAAGATCAGCAACATCCGTGACCTGCTGCCTACCCTGGAACAAGTCGCCAAGTCTGGCCGTCCTTTGCTGATCATCTCGGAAGATGTCGAAGGCGAAGCACTGGCAACTCTGGTGGTCAACACCATCCGTGGCATTCTGAAGGTTGTGGCTGTCAAGGCCCCAGGCTTTGGCGATCGTCGCAAGGCCATGTTGGAAGACATCGCCATCTTGACCGGCGGCAAGGTTATTGCTGAAGAAGTTGGCATGTCGCTCGAAAAAGTGACTCTGGCTGACCTCGGCTCTGCCAAGCGCATCGAAGTGGGCAAAGAAAACACCATCATCATCGACGGTGCTGGCTCTGCTGCTGACATCGAAGCCCGCGTGAAACAAGTTCGCGTGCAAATCGAAGAAGCTACTTCCGACTACGACCGCGAAAAACTGCAAGAGCGCGTGGCCAAGTTGGCTGGCGGTGTTGCAGTGATCAAGGTTGGCGCTGCCACCGAAGTCGAAATGAAAGAAAAGAAAGCCCGCGTTGAAGACGCCCTGCACGCTACCCGCGCTGCTGTGGAAGAAGGCATCGTGGCTGGCGGCGGCGTCGCTCTGTTGCGCGCCAAGCAAACCGCTGGCGCCATCAAGGGCGACAACGCTGACCAGGAAGCCGGTATCAAGCTGGTGCTCAAGGCCATCGAAGCGCCTCTGCGCGAAATCGTGTTCAACGGCGGCGGCGAAGCCTCTGTCGTGGTCGCAGCTGTGATGGCTGGCAAGGGCAACTACGGCTTCAACGCCGCCAACGACACCTACGGCGACATGATCGAAATGGGTATTCTGGACCCAACCAAAGTGACCCGTACGGCTCTGCAAAACGCAGCGTCTGTGGCCTCTTTGATGTTGACCACTGAATGCATGGTTGCTGAAGCTCCCAAGGCTGACGGCGGCGGCATGGGTGGCATGGGCGGCGGCGACATGGGTGGCATGGGCGGCATGGGCGGCATGGGCATGTAATTTGCCCCCTGCGCCGAATGGCCTTACAGCCATTCGCCACAAAAATAAAAACCCCGCAGGGCTTGCGCCTTGCGGGGTTTTTTCATGGTTTTCAATTCAAGGGCACGCTGATCTGGAACATGACTGCCGCCGTCCCCAGGAAGTTGAGTTGCGCCGACCAGCCGGGCCGGAACTCATACGCCAGGCCAAAAATCACGCCCGGCGAGAAACCTTTGTAGTTCAGAGGCACTTTGTTTTCATAAGGCTCGACGTAGCCGTAGAGCAAGCCGGCCGTCCACTTGAAGGACAAAGGGTTGATGCCGCCAATCCCGCGGTAAATATGGCCCCACGGGTAAATGAAGGCGCTGTCCTGCCCAAACGAATTTTTGAACAGCGAGAGGCCGTCGAGACTGGCATCGGGAAACTCGTGCTCCAGGCCGATCATCACCACGTCTTTGTGTTCCGGGTCGTAGGTGTAGTGGTAGGTGTAGGGGCTGAACAGCAAGCGCCACTGGTAGTGTTTTTCAGCCACCGGTGCGGCCTCCTGCTGCGCCAGAACGTTGCCGGCCAACTGGACCACAATCAGGACAAAGGCGATTTGAATCAATTTTTTCATGGGGTCCCAAGGTGAATGCTGTCAGGCAACAAGCAGGAAGTGTACGGGTTGCCCTTGGCAAGGCCGCCTTAGGGTGCGCCAGCCTGTTCTGGCCGGCTCTATTTCTTGTCCTGATCTTGACCCTTCTCTCCTCCAGCGGCTGCGCCTGGCTGGACACCCGGCAGCGCCAGCTCATCTACCGCCCAACGCTCGGTGTACCCGCTGATTTTGCGGGGCTACCTGCGGGTGACGAACGCTATTTCGTCCCGGTGTCAGCGACCGACACCAGCCAGCGCGTCGAGATGTGGTGGTTGCCGCAGGCGGATCAAACCGCCCCGACCTTGCTGTATTTCCATGGGACGTTGTTCTCCCTGTTCCAGAATCTGCACAAGATCGAGGCGCTGCGCGAAGCGGGGTTTTCCGTGCTGGCGGTGGACTACCGGGGCTGGGGCCTGAGCACGCCGATCACGCCGTCAGAGCAAACCATTTTGCAAGATGCCGATGTGGCCTGGGCCGAACTGCAGCGCCGCGAGCCACGGGCCGCACGGCGCGTGATCTACGGCCACTCCATGGGCAGCGGCGTGGCGGTGGACCTGGCCAGCCGCCTGCGCGCTGACACCGATTACGGCGCGCTGATCCTGGAGTCCGCTTTCACCAGCTTTCCCGATGTGGCGCGTGAGGCCGGATGGGTGGCGCAGTTGCTGGCCCACTTCAGCCAGGAGCGTTTTGACTCGCTGGCCAAAATCAGACAGGTCCAGGCCCCGCTGCTGATGATTCATGGCCGCCTGGATACGACAGTACCCCTGCCTCTGGCGGAAAAGTTATTCGCCGCCGCCAACCCGCCCAAACACTGGCTCACGATTGAAGGCGGATCGCATGCCGATCTGGACCAGATAGGCCACGCGCCCTACCAGGCCGCTATCCAAGGTTTTATGAACGACTACGTGCTACACAGACGAGCCTCAGAAACGCTATTGTTTAAATAGCTGCTCAGGCTTATTCCATAAGGGCTAGAGGCCTATTTGTTATAAATTTACAGTTTGAAAGGCACGACGGTCTGGCGTTGCTCGCCCAGCCCTTCAATCCCCATCGCCAGCGTATCGCCCGCCTTCAGGAACCGGGGCGGCTTCATGCCCATGCCGACGCCGGGCGGCGTGCCGGTGGTAATGACGTCACCGGGCATCAGGGTCATGAACTGGCTAAGGTAGCTGACGATCTTGGCGACGCCAAAAATCATGGTTTTGGTGTTGCCGGTCTGCACGCGCTGGCCGTTGACGTCCAGCCACAAGCCCAGTTTTTGCGGGTTGGGCACCTCATCGCGTGTTACCAGCCACGGGCCCAGCGGGCCAAACGTGTCGCAGCCTTTGCCCTTGTCCCAGGTGCCGCCGCGCTCCAGTTGGTAGGCCCGCTCGCTGAGGTCATTGACGGCGCAGTAGCCCGCCACATGCTTGAGCGCGTCTTTTTGCGTGACATGGCGAGCCCGGGTGCCGATCACCACACCCAGCTCCACTTCCCAATCGGTTTTTTTGGAGCCTTTGGGCAGCATGATGGGGTCGCGGGCGCCCTGGATGCAACTGGTGGCTTTCATGAACACGATGGGTTCGGCCGGCAAGGGCATGCCTGCCTCGGCCGCATGGTCGGCGTAGTTCAGGCCAATGGCGATGAACTTGCCAACGCCTTGCACCGGGCTGCCCAGACGGGGCTTGCCTTTGACCAGGGGAAGTTTGTCGATGTTCAGGCGTTGGAGCCGGGCCAGCGCCGCGTCACCCAGTTGCTCAGGCCCCAAGTCTGGAATCACCGCACTCAGGTCGCGCAGTTGGCCTTGGGCGTCGATCAGCCCGGGTTTTTCTTTACCGGGTTTGCCGTAGCGAACGAGTTTCATGGGTTTCTTTCCTGCTTGGCTTAGGGGTTGATCAAATGGGCCAGCCGTGTCTGCAGTTGCTGCGCCGAGACAAAGTGAATGCCGCCCCAGCCCTGCGCACAGGCGGCGTCCACGTTGCTTTGCAGGTCATCAATGAACAAGGTCTCGGCCGGGTCCAGCGCATAGCGCGTTTGCAGCAGTTGGTAAATGGCCGGTTCAGGTTTGATGTGCAGAACGTCGCCTGAAAAAATGCCGCCATCGAACCAGCGCATAAATACATGTTTTTGCTCCAGCTCGCGGGCATAGGGCAAGGGCATGTTGGATAAATAATAAAGTTTCAAATCGGCATGGGCAGCCCCCGGGGGCTGGCTGCGCAGGGCATGCAATTGCGCCAGCAGCGCCACCGAGTCCTCCATGGGGCGCAAGTGCTCGCCAATGCGCTGCACCAAATCGCCCAGCACGTCAGGCGCCAGGTCAAGCCGCTGGGCGGTACGCTCAACGACGGCGGCCATGGACACGGTGCCCCGGTCAAAGTTATGCCAGTCTTCGTGCGCAAACACCGCATGCGCCAGTTGCTTGGCTTGCGGCGGCGTCGCGGCCAGTTGGGGGAAATATTGTGCGAGCAGCTCGGCCGGTCGCCAAGCGAACAACACGGCACCGAAATCAAACACCACATTCATCGTCATCGGCATCAGGCCCGCAGCATCGCCAGCAAACCGGCGGTGGAGCCGTCGATGCCGCTCAAATCACCACTGGCCAGACGCGCCCCGATGTCTTTGGCCAATACCTTGCCCAGCTCCACCCCCCACTGGTCAAAACTGTTGATGCCCCACACGCTGCCGCTGACGAACACGCGGTGCTCCTGCAAGGCAATCAGGGCGCCCAGAGTGGTCGGCGTGAGTTCCTCCAGCAGCAAAAAGGTGCTGGGCCGGTTGCCGGGAAAGTCTTTATGGCCACCGGCATCGGCCTTGCCCACCATCAGCGCCTTGGACTGCGCCAGCGCATTGGCCAGCAATAAATCGTGGTGACCGGGCAAGGTGTGCCGCGGTTTTTTGACGGCGACAAACTCCACCGGCACCACGTCCGTGCCCTGGTGCAGCATCTGGAAATAAGCGTGCTGGCCATTGGTGCCGGGTTCGCCCCAGAGCACCGGCGCCGTGCCGTACGGCAGCGTTTCGCCGTTGACGTCCACGCGCTTGCCGTTGCTCTCCATCTCCAGTTGCTGCAGGTAAGCCGGCAGGCGGCGCAAGGCGCTGTGGTAGGGCGCAATATTGCGGCTGGTGAACTTGTGAAAGTTGCGGTACCAGACGTCCAGCAGCCCCAGGCGCACCGGCAGATTCTGTTCCAGCGGGGCACTGCGGAAGTGCTCGTCCATGGCATGCGCCCCGGCCAGAAACTGCCGAAACCCGTCCGCGCCGATCGCAATTGCCAGGGGCAAGCCAATGGCCGACCAGACCGAGTAGCGTCCGCCGACCCAGTCCCAAAAACCAAAAGTGGTGCTGATGCCAAAGGCGTTCGCCGCCGCCACGTTGGTGGTGAGGGCACAGAAGTGGCGGGCGATGTCGGTGCCGCCCTGGGCTTCAAACCAGCGCTTGGCGGACTGCGCGTTGGTCATGGTCTCAATCGTGGTGAAGGTTTTGCTGGCAATCAGAAACAGCGTGCTCTCGGGTTGGAGGCGCTTGAGCAGCGCCGCCAGTTCATGCCCGTCCACGTTCGAGACGAAGTGAAAGCGTTTGCCCGGCAGCACGAATTCATCCAGCGCCACCACCGCCATTTGCGGCCCGAGGTCGGAGCCGCCAATACCGATGTTCACCACGTCGGTGATCGTCGTGTCCAAACGCACGGTTTGCGCGTAGGCCAGCATGGCATCGAGCGTGGCGTGGACTTCAGACAACTCGGGCGCTATGTTATTAATAGCTACTTGCGCACTAGGGACGGGGGCTGGAGCCGGATTTCTCAATAAAAAGTGCATCACGGCACGCTGTTCGGTGCTGTTGATCTTGTCACCGGCAAACATCGCATCGCGGTGCGCCTCGACGCCGGTCTGGCGCGCCAGATCAAACAGCAGTTGCTGCGTCGCCGTGTCGATCAGGTTTTTGGACAAATCGGCAAAAACATGGGGCGCAGCCTGGCTGAAGGTCTCAAAACGACCCGCATCGGAGGCAAACGCAGTCCGCGCATCAAAGGTTTGACCTGTGGCGTTGAAAGCAGTTTGCAGCGCCCCCCAGGCGGGGGTGCGGTCACAGCGGATACGGGTCATGGGGACTCCTCGTGTCAAAAATCAGGCCGCCAGCAGCAACTGGTCCAGCTTGACGGCATCGACGCAAAACGCGCGAATGCCCTCGGCCAGCTTCTCGGTCGCCATCGCATCGTCATTGAGGGCCAGACGGAAACCGGCTTCGTCATAGCTCAGCGGCGACAGGTCCAGCGCCTGGGCGGCGGTGGCATCCAGCGCACGGGTCAACGGAGCCTTGGTGGCAGCCAGTGTGGCCAGCAATTCCGGGCTGATGGTGAGCAGGTCGCAACCGGCCAGCGCAGTGATTTGCCCTACGTTACGGAAGCTGGCGCCCATCACCTCGGTGGCAATACCGAACTTTTTGTAATAGTTGTAAATCTGTTGCACCGACTGGACGCCGGGGTCGTTGGCCCCCGCCTTGTCGGCCTCGACCCAGGCTGGTCCGGCCGATTTTTTGTACCAGTCGTAAATGCGCCCGACAAAGGGCGAAATCAGTTGCACCTTGGCCTGGCCGCAGGCCACCGCCTGGCAGAACGAGAACAGCAGCGTCAGGTTGGTGTGAATGCCGCGTTGCTCCAGTTGCGCGGCGGCCTGGATGCCTTCCCAAGTGGCGGCGACCTTGACCAGCACGCGGTCGATATGAATGCCCTGCGCCTGGTACAGCTCGATCAGGCGCTCGGCCCGGGCCACGGTGGCGTTGGTATCAAAGCTCAGGCGGGCATCGACTTCGGTGGAGACGCGCCCCGGGATGATGGACAGGATCTCGACGCCAAAACGCACCAGCAGCCGGTCCATGATTTCGTCCAGCGGGCGGCCCCGGAATTGCGCCACGGTGTCGGTCAACAGCGAGCGGTAATCGGGCTTTTGCACCGCCTTCAGGATCAGCGACGGGTTGGTGGTGGCGTCTTGCGGACGGTAAGCGTCCATCTGCTTGAAGTCTCCGGTGTCGGCCACCACGGTAGTAAATTGTTTGAGTGCGTCAAGTTGGTTCATGGTTTGAATTATGAGTGGAACAAAGTTACATTCTGCTGTCTAACTTTATGTAGTCAAACATCTTGCTCGATCGAATCAAAGCTTCCCTGCCCTCGCTGGCGCCTGCTGAACAGCGCGTGGGTCAACTCGTCCTCAGTGACCCGCGCAGTTTTGCCAAATTGCCGATCAGCGAACTGGCCCTGCGCGCCCAGGTGAGCAAACCCACCGTGGTGCGTTTTTGCCGCAGCGTGGGCTATGACGGCCTGTCTGACTTCAAACTGAAATTGGCCGGCACCGTGAGCGAAGGCGTGCCCTTCATTCACCGCAGCGTCGATGCGGACGACAAGGCTGGCGACATCATGGTCAAGATCATTGACAACACGGTATCCGCCTTTTTGAAATACCGCAACGATGCCAGCACCCCCGCCATCGAGAAGGCCACCACGGCGCTGGTGGATGCTTTCAAACAAGGCAAGCGCATCCAGTTTTTTGGCGTCGGCAACTCCGGCGTGGTGGCGCAGGACGCGCAATACAAGTTTTTCCGGCTCGGCATGCACGCCATTGCCTACAGCGACGGCCACATGCAGGTCATGAGCGCCTCGCTGCTGGGACCGGGAGACTGCGTGGTGGTGATCTCCAACTCGGGGCGCACCCGCGACCTGATGGACGCCTGTGACATTGCGCGCAAAAAAGGCGCCACCACCATCGTCATCACGGCCAGCGGCTCGCCCCTGGCGGCAGTCGGGCACGTTCACCTGGCGGCCGACCACCCGGAAGGGTTTGACCGTTACAGCCCCATGGTGTCGCGCCTGCTGCATTTGATGATCATCGACATCCTCGCCACCTGCGTGGCCCTGGCGATTGGCGGCGATCATCTGCAACCCTTGCTGAGCGACATGAAAAACAGCTTGCGCAGCAAGCGTTACACCTGAGCGCCGGGGCGCGCTAGCCCCAGAGGTCCAGCGGCGGATCGGTGACCACGGCGCGAAGAATGTCGGAGCGCGACACAAACCCGATGACAAATCCATGCTCATCAATGACCGGCAGGCCCGGCAGGCCGGTGTCGAGCAGCACGCGCGCCACGCGCCGGATGTCGGTATCCGGCGCCACCCCGGGCACCGGCGTGGACATGATGTCCACCACGTTTTGCGCCAACAAGGCCTGCCACACCAGGGCATGGCTATCGGGCTGGGGCAAACGGTCCGGACGCAGCAAATCGGCGCGGGACAACAAGCCCACCAGCAAGGACGCCCCATTCAGTACCGGAGCCTGACCAACACCATGGCGGGCCAGGATTTGCCAGGCCTGCAGCACCGTCGCGCTATCGGGGATGGTGATCACGGTGCGGCTCATCAGCGCATCCACCTGGCGCAGGGGGTGTCGCGGCACGGCGATCTCCCGCGTCTGGGCGTAGGCCGACAGCGCACTGCGATGCGCCTCGTCACCGGGGGCTTGGGCTGGCGCATGAACGGTAAAGGCGCCGGGGGAAGAAGATTGCGCGTCCCTCCCATCACGCCCGACCGCCTCGATGGCGTTGTTGCGGGCCACGGCGTTAACGCCGCCGATCTGACGCAACTTTTCCAGCGAACCCTGAAATAGCTGACCGCCCACGCCGTATATAGAGAACATCGCCAGACCTCCGTCGTTATGGGACCGGACTATAGCGCGGGGCGCCAAAACCCCTGAAAAATCAGCCTTTCGGGGGCAAGAACAGGGCCTGCAGGTCGTTCAAAAAGTCATAGCCGCGCGCACTCGGTTTGACTCGGGCAAAGTCGCGCTCGATCAGCCCTTTGCGTTCGGCCTCATCCAGCGCCTTCTGAATGGCGGTGATGGGCAGACCGGTGCGTTCGCCAAACTGCTGCAGGCTGAAGCCGTCTTTCAAGCGCAAGGCGTTCAGCATGAATTCAAACGGCAAGTCAGCCCGGCTCACTTCTTCGTCCTGCGTCAGGCAATGGCCGGCCAGGGCTTGTTCCATGTACAGCCGGGGTTCCCGGAAGCGAACCTGGCGCATCACCCGGTGCGCGAAGCTGAGCTTGCTGTGGGCGCCGGCCCCCAGGCCCAGGTAGTCGCCAAACTGCCAGTAATTGAGGTTGTGAGCGCAGCGGTGACCGTCGCGTGCGTAGGCGGACACTTCGTAGCGGTACAGGCCAGCGTCGCGCGTCATGTCGGTGATGAGGTCGAGCATGTCATACGCCGTGTCGTCCTCGGGCACGGCGGGCGGGAACTTGGCAAAGTAGGTGTTGGGCTCGATGGTGAGCTGGTAAATCGAGATGTGCGTCGGTGCCAGCGCCAGCGCCGTGCTCATGTCCTGGCGCAGGTCAGCCAGCGTCTGGCCCGGCAGCGCGTACATGATGTCGAGGTTGAATGTGTCAAACGCTTGCGCGGCTTCTTCCACGGCGGCCAGCGCTTGCGCGCGGTCATGCACGCGGCCCAGTTTTTTCAAGAAGTCATCGTTGAAGCTCTGCACGCCCACTGACAGGCGGGTGACGCCAGCCGCGCGGAAAGCCTTGAACCGATCTTTCTCGAACGTACCCGGATTGGCTTCCAGCGTGATTTCGCAGTTGGGCTCCAGTTTGAGGCGCGCCCGAATGCCGCTCAGCAACTGATCGATGGATTCGGGGGAAAACAGGCTGGGCGTGCCGCCACCGATAAAAATGCTGTGTACCGTGCGGCCCCAGATCAGTGGCAAAGCCGCTTCCAGGTCGGCCATCAAGGCATCCAGGTAGCGCTGCTCGGGCAGCTCAGTCGCCTGCATTTCATGCGAGTTGAAATCGCAATAAGGACATTTCTTTAAACACCAGGGCAGGTGTATGTAGAGCGACAGCGGCGGCAAGGCGGCCAACTGCAGCGTGCCGGACCGCATGTAGTACTGGATGTCGTGAACAGCAGCCGTCTCGGCGGTGCTGGGGGCGGGGGCAATCGGAATCATGGTCGAACAGCTTGTTTAGAGCCAGCGCTCGCGCATCAGTTCCACCATGGCCCGCGCCGCCCGGCCGCGGTGGCTGTTGGCGTTTTTAACCTCGACCGGCAGTTGGGCAAAGGTCTGGCCAAACTCGGGGATGAACATCACCGGATCGAAGCCAAAGCCGTTGCTGCCGACCGGCGCACGCGCGATCTCGCCCACCACGCGGCCTACCGCAATCAGGGGCTCCGGGTCTTGGGCCGAGCGCACGGCCACCAAGGTGCTCACCAGGGCGGCACGGCGGTTGTCCATGCCGCTCATTTGCTCCAGCAGGGCGCGCACATTGTTTTTGTCGCCCTTTTCATAGCCGAATTGCGTCGCGTAATACGCGGTGTCCACACCCGGCAAACCGCCAAAGGCATCGACGCACAAACCGGCATCGTCGGCCACGGCGGGCAAACCACTGTGCTGCGCGGCATGGCGCGCCTTGGCCAGCGCGTTCTCGACAAAGGTGTGAAAAGGCTCGGCCGCCTCGGGGATGCCCAGCTCGCCTTGCGCGACCAGGTCCAGCCCCAACGGCGCAAACATGGCGCGCAGTTCGGCTAATTTGCCCTGGTTGTTGGATGCCAGAATAATTTTCATGAAATCAGGCTCTAGCCCCCGTATTCTTTGCGCAGACAGCTATTTATTTGATAGCGATTGTTTTTGCAGTGAAACCAGGTCACTGATGCCTTTTTCGGCCAGCGCCAGCAAGGCATCCATTTCCTGGCGCGAAAATGCTGCGCCCTCGGCGGTGCCTTGCACTTCGACGAAGTGGCCGGAACCGGTCATCACCACGTTCATGTCGGTGTCGCAGGCCGAGTCTTCGGTGTACTCCAGGTCCAGCAAAGGCGTGCCCTGCACGATGCCGACCGAGATCGCGGCAATATGGTCACGAATCGGCGACTCGGTGAGTTTGCCCTGCGCCATGAGTTGGCTGACCGCGTCCTGTGCGGCGACGAAGGCCCCGGTGATGGCCGCCGTGCGGGTGCCGCCGTCGGCCTGGATGACATCGCAGTCCAGGTGAATCGTGCGCTCGCCCAGTTTGCGCAGATCAAATACGGCTCGCATCGAGCGGCCGATGAGGCGTTGAATTTCCTGGGTGCGGCCGCTTTGCTTGCCGCGTGCGGCTTCACGATCGCTGCGGGTGTGGGTGGCACGCGGCAGCATGCCGTATTCGGCGGTCACCCAGCCTTCGCCGCTGCCTTTTTTGTGACCCGGCACCTTTTCTTCCACCGACGCCGTGCACAACACTTTGGTGTTGCCAAATTCAATCAGGACCGACCCTTCGGCATGGATGGTGTAGCCACGAGTGATGCGCACCGGGCGCAGTTCATTCGCAGCCCGCGCGCCGCTTCTCAAAAATTCATTCATGTTCATGGGTTCTTTTTAGCAGCCGACCGGCGGATGGCTTCGTTGATTTCGGAGATGGAGCGCTCAATGTCGGCGTCGTCCATGTCTTCCAGGTCGGCGTCAATCCAGCCGGCTTGAACGGTCGAGGCAAACACGTCATCGCTGACGGTTTCGGTTGAAATACTGCCCCGGGTTGACTCGAATCCGTCAGGGGTTTCCCACTCCAGCGCGATGCAGGTGACGTTGTCGCTGCTGTCACCGGCTTTGGCAAGTGCTTTTTCCACCAGATCAGGAACGGATTCATTGACGGGTTTGTGGCTCAAATGGTAGGTGATGTCCTCATCATTCAAGCTGCCCCACAGGCCGTCCGAACACAGCATCACCCGGTCGCCTTGCTGCAGGGGAACCGGGCCGACAATGTCAAACACCGGCTTGGTCGGAGAACCCAGGCAGGTAAACAAGACATTGCGGTTGATGTGCTCGGGCATTTTCAAGGCCCGGGTCGATGTTTGGCTTTGCTCCAGGAAAGAATGGTCCCGGGTGCGCGCCATCAGTTCGCCCTGGCGCACCATATACAGCCGGGAGTCCCCGCAATGCAGCCAGCTCACAGACCCCGCCTGCACGACCGCCACCACGAGCGTGGTTCGGGGGGTGTCCAGCATGCCCTTCTCAACCGAGTAACGCAGAATTTGATGATGCGCAGCCATCAGCGCCGATGTCAAAAACGCCTGAACATCCGGCAGCTCCGGTTTGGCTTCTTTTTGAAACAGTGCCGAAATGGCTTGCAAGGCCAACTGGGCGGCCACCTCACCTTGCGGGTGCCCCCCCATGCCGTCGGCGAGCAAAAAAACGCCCGATTGCCGGGTGTAGCAATAACCCATGCGGTCTTCGTTTTTATCCCGACCGCCTTTGCGACTGACCTGAAAAACAGAGAATTTCATTTGAATTTTCCAGTGGCACCCGTCGCTTTTTGGGCCGTCTTTTTGGTGTCAGACACGATCGTGTCGAATTGAAGGCGTACTTTCTCACTGACACTCAGCTTGGTATAACGTCGCTCGCCTTCCCGGCTCAGTTCTTTTTGCAGGGCAAACACCGATTGCGGCCGGGAGAGCGGATCAAGCGACATGCACCACTCCACCACCTCAATCAGATTGTCCGAGTAAACGC
Source organism: Pseudomonadota bacterium (assembly GCA_040385425.1). GTDB lineage: Bacteria > Pseudomonadota > Gammaproteobacteria > Burkholderiales > Burkholderiaceae_C > Rhodoferax. The sequence continues at coordinate 12,604 of JAZKHK010000035.1, forward strand.
CGCGCAAGCGTGCCAGTGCGATGGCAATGCGGTCTTTTTCGAGGCGTTGCGGCGCCTCATTGGGCGGATAACCCTGCATGCAGGCGTAAAGGCAGGCCCCGATGGCGTAAATATCGGTCCACGGCCCCATCGAAGCATCACGACGGTACATTTCCGGCGCAGCAAAACCGGGGGTGTACATCGGACGGATGAAGTTGCCTTCTTTACTCAACACTTCCCGGGCCGCACCGAAGTCAATCAGCACCGATTTATTGTCGTCCGTGATGAAAATATTGGCGGGTTTGATGTCCAGATGCAGCATTTTGTGCTGGTGAACAATGCGCAACCCGCGCAGGATTTCGTCAAATAGGGACCGGATCGTGGACTCCCGGAACACTTTGGCCTGCTTCTGGTCTCGCGCCGTGATGATGAAATCCTGCAGGGACGCGCCCTCCAGATAATTCATCACCATGTAAACGGTTTCGTTCTCCCGAAAGAAATTCATCACGCTCACGACCGACGGGTGTGAAATCTGCGCCAGGGAGCGCCCTTCTTCAAAAAAGCTTTTCAGTCCAAGACGGTACAAGGACAGTTTTTCGGGCTGAACCTGGGGCAGCAATTCGCCCGGTGCACGCGTGGCCAGCGATGAAGGCAGGTATTCCTTGACCGCAACTTGCTGCCCATCTGAATCGACCGCCAGATACACCACGCCAAAACCACCGGCCGCGACCTTGCGGACAACGCGGTAGCCACCTATCTTGGTGTCGGGAGGAAGAGGGGCGGGTTTGACCTTTGACATAATTTTCGAGTGCGCTCCGGGCTGACCAGCCTGAACCGGGTTATTCTCAGGCTTATTCCATTGATCACAAAGAGTCGCAATGCCAGTTTACAGTATGACTGGCTATGCCAGTGCACAGCACAGCACAGCCAATTCCAGCGCCGAGTCCGAGTCCAAAAGTACCCCGTCCAGCCAGCTGGGACTGGAAATCCGGTCGGTCAACAGCCGCTTTCTTGACCTGTCATTCAAATTGCCTGAAGAACTTCGGCCGTTCGAGCCCGCGTTGCGGGAACTGGTGGTGGGACGCCTCAAACGCGGCAAGGTTGAAGTGCGCGCCGCCATTGAAAGCAGCACCCAGAACACCGTGGTGGACCCAACGCCCCGTCTCCTGCAGCGGCTCAACGCAGTACAGGACAACGTCAAAGCCTGGCTGCCCGATGCCCGTCCCTTGAGCGTAGCAGACGTCATCCGCTTGGCCGGAAACGAACAGCCATCCACCCATGACTGGCGCGAAGACCTGTCTGCGCTGGCTGAAAAAACCCTGACCGAATTGCTTTCCGCGCGCAAGCGTGAAGGCGCCCGCCTGGCGACCATGCTGCTGGAACGACTCAGCCAGCTCCGCGCCCTGGCTGAGCAGGCCGTGCCGCTGGTGCCCCAATTGGTGGCACAGCAACGCCAGCGCTTCATGGAACGCTGGCAAGAAGCCATGGCCTTGACCGATGGCTCCACTCTGCCGGAAGCAGCGCAGGATCGGGCCCTCACGGAAGCCACGGCCTTTGCCATCCGGATTGATGTCGCCGAAGAAATCACCCGCATCAACTCGCACCTGGACGAGATCGAACGCCTGATTAAAAAAGGTGGCGAGATTGGCAAACGCCTCGATTTCCTGATTCAGGAACTGCACCGCGAGGCCAACACCATGGGCTCAAAATCTGCAGCGCTGGAATTGACCCATATTTCGGTGGACATGAAAGTTCTCATCGAGCAAATGCGCGAACAAGTGCAGAACATAGAATAGGTCGATTTTTTCACCCCAAAAAGCCGTTTCTCCCATGGAATACCCCGGAAATTTGTTTGTTGTTGCGGCCCCAAGCGGGGCTGGCAAATCCAGCCTGGTCAAGGCCCTGCTCGAACTTGATTCGCACGTCCAACCCTCGGTCTCGCACACCACGCGCGCACCCCGAGGCCAGGAAAAACACGGACGCGAGTATTTTTTCGCCTCCGAGTCAGAGTTCGATGCCATGGTGGAGGCGAATGCCTTTGTGGAGTGGGCGCATGTGCATAACTATCGCTACGGCACCTCCAAAAAAGCCATCGAAGAGCGCATGGCCCAAGGCGCCGATGTCATTCTTGAAATCGATTTTCAAGGCGCCATCCAGATCAAGCAGATTTTTGCCAATGCCATCAGCATTTTCATTTTGCCGCCCAGTTGGGAAGAGTTGCGCGCCCGGCTGGAACGCCGCGGCGAAGACTCGCCCGAAGTCATTGAATTGCGGCTCAAAAACGCCGCCGTTGAGGTCGCACAGGTCCACCAATTCGACTTCGTTATAATCAACGAGTTGTTTGACCGGGCGCTTTTTGACCTCAAGGCGATCGTTCATTCCCAGCGACTCAAGTTCTCGGCGCAACGTCGCGCCAGAGCTGAAACCTTCAAAGCACTGAATATTCCCTAGTGCATCCCCTTGGTCTTTCGGAGAATTTCATGGCCCGTATTACCGTCGAAGACTGCCTGCTGCAGATTCCCAATCGTTTCCAGTTGGTGCTGGCCGCAACTTACCGTGCGCGCATGCTGAGCCAAGGCCATGCGCCGAAGGTTGAAAGCAAGAACAAGCCCGCCGTCACCGCTTTGCGCGAAATTGCCGCCGGCAAGGTTGGCCTGGAAATGTTGAAAAAAGTGCCACTCTAAGCACTTCTCCAAAGAATCAAAAGCACCGTTCGCGGTGCTTTTTTTTTGCGCTGCTGCAAACCGGCATCTGCGCGCTATATTCGAGGGGTGACTACAGCCCATAAATCATCCTCCAGCAAGACCCCTGCTTCTATCGCCAAGGGGCCAACGACATCGCCCAGTCCGGCGGCAGCCAATGCGGCAGCAGCCAGTTTCGCCAGCCTGACCGCCATTCTTGATTACCTGTCGCCCACTGACCTGGAACAGGTTCGCCTGGCTTACCGGTTCGCCGACGAAGCGCACTTGGGCCAGTTGCGCAACAGCGGCGAACCCTACATCACCCACCCCATTGCGGTGGCGGCCCAATGTGCCGAGTGGAAGCTCGATGCCCAAGCCCTTATGGCCGCCCTTCTGCACGATGCGCTGGAAGACTGCAACGTCACGAAAATTGAACTGATTGAACGCTTTGGCTCTCCCGTCGCCGAATTGGTGGATGGTCTGACCAAGCTCGACAAGCTCCATTTCAATACCCGTGAAGAAAACCAGGCCGAGTCGTTTCGGAAGATGCTTTTGGCCATGGCGCGCGATGTGCGCGTCATCCTGATCAAGCTGGCTGACCGCACCCATAACATGCGCACCCTGTCGGATGCCCCGCGTGCGAAATGGGCGCGAATCGCCTCTGAAACACTGGAAATTTATGCACCGATCGCGCACCGTCTGGGGCTGAACCAGACCTACCGTGAACTCCAGAACCTGGCTTTTTGCCATTTGCGCCCCTGGCGCTACGCCATTTTGTCCAAGGCGGTGAGCAAGGCACGCGGGCGCCGCCGGGATCTGATTCAAAAAGTGCAACGGGAAGTTGAGACCGCCTTCGCCACCAGCGGCATGAAAGTCAGAATCGCGGGACGGGAAAAAACCCTGTTTTCGATTTACCAGAAGATGGATGAAAAACACCTGAGTTTTGCCCAGGTCACGGACATCTACGGCTTTCGGGTCATAGCCCCCAGCGTGATTGATTGCTACACCGCACTGGGCACCTTGCACCAACTCTACAAACCGGTACCCGGCAAATTCAAGGACCACATCGCCATTGGCAAGCTCAATGGCTATCAGTCGCTTCACACCACGCTGGTCGGCCCGTCCGGCGTCAATGTCGAATTTCAGGTTCGGACCGAAGCCATGCACATCGTGGCCGAGTCGGGCGTTGCCGCGCACTGGCTCTATAAGGTTAACAACCCACAGGCAACGACACACGGTGACCGCCTGGGCTCCAAGTGGTTGCAGTCTCTTTTGGAGATTCAGGATGAAACGCGGGATGCCGCTGAATTCTGGGACCACGTCAAAGTCGATCTATTTCCTGATGCCGTCTATGTCCTCACGCCCAAGAGTCAAATCATGGCCTTGCCCAAAGGCGCCACGGTGGTGGACTTTGCCTACGCCATTCATAGCAATATCGGTGATCGGACGCTGGGCGCCAAGATCAATGGCGAACACGTGCCCTTGCGGACCGAGCTCAAAAATGGCGACGTCATTGAAATTGTCACTGCGCCCTTGTCTTCACCCAACCCGGCCTGGTTGAGTTTTGTGCGAACGGCGCGTGCCCGCTCAAAAATCCGCCAGCACCTCAAAACACTGAGCCAAGCCGATTCGTTGGAATTGGGCGAAAAAATGCTGATTCAGGCATTGCGCGCCGAAGGCATTGAAAAGTTGCCGGACGAGACCGGAGAAAACCAGTTTATCTGGGAGAAATTGCTGCGCTTCAGTGGCAACAAGAGCCGGGCTGAACTGTTGGCGGATATCGGCTTGGGCAAACGAATTGCCAGTATCGTCGCCAAGCGCTTGCTGACACTCCTGACCGACAGCGGCGAAAAACACGATGCCGTTCTGCTGACGCGTGAGCGCTATGCCTCGAATGACACCATCGCGCAAGTTGGCATCGTGCTCGACGGAAGTGAAAACTCTTCAGTCCGGTTTGCACCCTGTTGCCGTCCCGTTCCAGGCGACGGCATTGTGGGTTATCTGGGACGCGGAGAAGGCCTGATCGTGCATGCAGACGATTGCGCCGTGGCCAAGCGCCTCAAACACAAAGACAATGAGCGCTTTATCAGCGTGGAGTGGTCTGATGAACCCATTCGCGCTTTTGAAACCGAGGTGCTGGTCACTGTGACCAATGGCAAAGGCGTATTGGCCCGCGTGGCAGCCGCGCTGGCCACCGCAGAAGCGGACATCGTCCACATCGATATGGACGATGAAGCGGCTCAGGAAGCCACTGATTTACGCTTCATCATTGCCGTGCGCGACCACAACCAACTCGAATCAGCGCTACGCAATCTGAGAAGAACGCCTTCCGTTCTCAGGGCACAACGAGCCAAGAGCACGCAGTAGTTCAGTCCGGACCCGGCTCAGGGTAGTGAACGCTGATGACCTCTATCTCTACCGTGCCGACGGGCGTGACCAGTTGCAGCACATCACCGACCCTTGCCTTCAGCAGGGTTCTGGCAATGGGCGACACCCAAGTGACCTGGGCTTGCGAACTTTCTGCTTCATCAATGCCCAAAATGGTGACGGTTCGCTGCACCCCCGCATCGTCCACATACGTCACGCGCGCACCGAAGAAGACCTGATCACTGCCGTGATGAACGGCGGGATCACTGATGACCATGATTTCGATGCGTTTGGTCAGAAACCGGATTCGCCGATCAATCTCGCGCAAGCGTTTTTTCCCGTAGATGTAATCGCCATTTTCAGAACGGTCACCATTGCTGGCGGCCCAATGAACGATTTCCACCACTTTGGGGCGCTCGTTATCAATCAAGTCCAGCAGTTCGCTTCGAATACGGGCGTAGCCTTGGGGCGTGATGTAATTTTTTCCACCTGACGGAACTGAGGGCAATTGCGGCTCATCATCATCCGCGTCATCAGTTTCTTTGGTGAACGCCTTGTTCATGGTAATCCCCCCAATTGCCACAGAAGCCAGAAGTAGAACGGTTATGCAGCTACGGCCAGACGCTGCTTCGGGGTGATTCCGCCCAGGGTCATATGGACGCGGTCATGATTGTAGGACCACATCCATTGCGCGGCGAAGTCCTGAACCTCGTGAAGGCGGGACCAGTAATACGGGGAGCGCCACCGGCACCAATCGTCATAACCTGCTGGAACGATCCGGACAGGGGACCTCGACCCTCAAAGCGTCGCAATAAACACCTATGTGCTGATGCGGGCTACACTCGCCAGATAGATGCAGACGGCTACGTTGCTCACGTCAAGGTGCGTTGCTGACAAGAAGCGGCTGAACTGGAACGCCTCCCACAAAAAAGGCAAAGCGCTGGGTCATTAAAGTAGAGCACAACTGGTTCAATCGCTTTCGCAAGTTGCTGTCCTGCTATGAAAATAAAAGCATGCCTTTCTGGCACTCAATCTTCTGGTCGCAGCCATCATCGCCTCCCGGAAAATGCCCTTGACCTGCAACCATATTTGTGGATGAATTTTTAATCCCCGTAAATCAGCATCCGCGTCTTCATAAGATGGATCACCTCGAAGTAGTACTACCTCTATGCCTGTCGTAAGCTGTTTTGCTTTAAGCAAATGCTACCGCACATATACGCGCCCAGTAGATCGATTGCTTGACGGCATCCGATGTATGCGAAAAAACTGGCTGGGCAGTGATGTGCAATTGAGCGGAAATGAATTTTGGGCACTCCAAGACGTCACATTTGATATCGCTCTAGGGGAGGCGGTCGCCATCATCGGTCGAAACGGCTCAGGAAAATCCACTTTATTGCAGTTGATTGTCGGCACTTTGAGCCCCTCCGAGGGCAGGATTCGCACGAAAGGCCGTATCTCGGCCTTATTGGAATTGGGCGCAGGCTTCAACCCTGAATTTTCTGGAATTGAAAATGTTCGGCTCAACGCTACGCTACTCGGTTTATCACCCGAGGAGATCGAAACACAACTTCCGTTTATCCTGGATTTTGCCGAAATTGGTGATTACATCACTCAGCCGGTGAAAACCTACTCCAGTGGTATGTATGTTCGCTTAGCGTTCTCTGTAGTAGCTCACAGCAAACCGGAACTTTTGATCATTGACGAAGCGCTAGCGGTCGGAGATGTGGCGTTTCAAGCCAAATGCATGACATGGATACGAAGATACAAAGCACAGGGCGGGTCACTTTTGTTCGTTAGCCACGACGTAGCCTCCGTTCGCACGCTGTGCGATCGAGCTATCTATCTTGAGCACGGCCAGATAAAGGCCATAGGGCCGGCGGGCTTGGTTAGCGACCAATATCTGCGCGATATTCACCAGGCCTTGAATCGCACCCTGCAAGCTCCGGATTCAGCACCAAATTACCTTAAGGAAATAGGATCCCGTGAAATCAGATCCTCTGATGAAAGCTTCAGCAGAAAATGTAAATTTTTCGCTGAAAAGTGGGCAAATAAACCCTTCGGAACTGGAGAGGCAAGGGTTCGACTGGCTGAATTATTCAACGCACAAGGACTGACTTCGGATTGTTTCGAATTCAACGAGCTTGTTTGCGTCCAAATCTACGTCGAGTGTTTGCAAGCCTGTACCGCATCAATCAACTACAAAATACGTGACCGTCATCAAGTTGCAGTAGCCGGAGCAGATTTTTTGATTGTGGAGCACGAGTTGCTAAACATGGAGGCCAGCCGGTTTTATCAAGTGGAATACAAAACGCATCTCCCTCTGCAGGCTGGCGACTACAGTTTGCGGCTTTCAATTTCCATTCCGATTGAAAAACACGCGCAGGCAATTTTTCTCGATATTGTAGAAGTCGCTCTTCTTTTTAAGGTATTACCATCGCCACTTGGACATATTTACACGCATACCTATCTGACAAATAGCGTTAAAGTGCATAGCCTCCAACAACCCATCTAACCCGTCTGAGCCATAACAACAATCCACCATGCAATTACTGGAAACACGCTTCCCCCATGTTCGTTTCTACAATCCGGCACTCACTGAGGTCCAGGATGGCGTGGTTATCGCCAGTGGTACGCGAATTGGTTCAATGACTTTAATTCACCAGGGAGCTGAAATCGGCGCAGACACGACCATCGGGTCCCACTGCAACATTTGTAATTGCAAAATTGGCAATGGTGTTTCAATCCAGACTGCCTGTCACATTACCCGTGGCGTGGTGATCGAAGATGATGTTTTCATAGGTCCTGGAGTTGTAACCCTAAACGACAAGCTCACCGGTGGTGAAATGAATTTCCCGCGGATTTGTCGTGGTGCCAAGATCGGCGGGGGTAGTGTCATATTACCCGGAGTAACTATTGGAGAAAACGCAGTTGTTGGAGCGGGTAGCGTTGTGACGCGTGATGTTCCAGCGGGA
>JAZKHK010000035.1:20612-25914 GCA_040385425.1 Pseudomonadota bacterium
GTCGTGGGCAATCCGGCACGGGTTCACAAGAAATCGGCTGTCTAATGGATGCAATGATTGTTAATCTGGCACCAACAGGCATGGTGCCAACCAAGGCCATGAATTTACATGTGCCGATTTCAGTAACTGAAATTATTGATGATGCAAAAAAATGCATCGCATTGGGTGCCAACATGCTCCATTTGCATGCGCGCGACGAGAACGGACAACCGTCTTATAAACGCGATATTTATGCCCGAATTATTGGAGGAATTCGGGAAGTTCATCCCGATGTGATTATTTGCGTTTCACTCAGTGGTCGTAATTTCAGTGATTACGATAAACGCACCGATCCTCTCAATCTTACGGGGGATCTGAAACCGGACATGGGCAGTCTAACGCTCTCATCCATGAATTTCAGTCAGTCAGCGAGCGTCAATAGCCCAGACATGATTCGACGACTTGCAGAGCGAATGGCCGAGGCAGAAATAAAACCCGAACTTGAAGTATTCGATTTCGGAATGATTAACTATGCAAATTACCTGCATGAAAAGGGTTTGATTAAGCCTCCGTTCTATTTCAATTTAATTCTGGGTAATGTGGCAAGTGCTCAAGCGACCCCTGCTCAACTGGGCTTGATGTTGTGTCAGTTGCCCGCGCAGTCTTATTGGACCGGCGGCGGCGTTGGTGCAGCACAACTCCCAATGAACACCATGGGACTCCTTTATGGCAATGGGGTACGCACGGGTCTGGAGGATCACCTGTGGATGGACGCAGCGCGCAGTCAATGCGCCAGTAATGCAGCCATGGTGCAACGAATTGGGAAATTAGCGACACTTTTGGATAAGCGGATTGCTACACCTAGTGAGGTACGAGCAGCGCTGGGGCTGCGTAGCAATGGGTAAATCCTCAACACATGGTTTACGAATATTAATCACCAACAATACACTGGGCGGCCGCGCTGGCTCGGAATTGTATGTGCGTGATCTGGCGCTTGCCCTCTTAAAACAAGGCCATTACCCGATCGCCTATAGCACTGTGCTCGGAGAGGTTGCTGAAGAAATGCGCCTAGCGACCATTCCTGTTATTGACGATCTTGGCGCATTAAACACCGCACCCGATTTAATTCATGGACAGCACCATCTAGAAACAATGATGGCGGCCCTGCACTTCCCCGATACGCCGGTTATCTATGTGTGTCATGGATGGAGCCCATGGGAAGAGCTTCCCCCGATCCTCCCGAATATCAAACGCTATATCGCAGTAGATGACCTGTGTCGAGAGCGCTTGCTGACGACCAAAGGTATTAAGACCGCCACAGTAGATGTCCATCTCAACTTTGTCGATCTGGGTCGTTTTAAGTTGCGCTCCCCACGTCCCCAAAAACCGAAGACAGCTTTGATTTTCAGCAACTATGCCAATGAGAGCGTAATGCTAGAAGCCATTCGTGACGCTTGTCGTCAATTCGGTATCGAACGGATTGACGTAGCTGGTGGTGGCTCCGGAAAATCTGTTGCCAACCCAGAAAGCATTCTTGGCCAGTACGATGTTGTGTTTGCTAAAGCAAGATGCGCGCTGGAAGCAATGGCCAGCGGTTGTACTGTTATTGTTGCCGATTATGCGGGGTTGGGCGGACTGGTAACGACTGAAAATGTTGCACAAATGCGGCGACTGAATTTCGGTGCACGCACGATGCAAACGGCATGGATAAGCAAAGAAACGATCCTAGATCAACTGAACAAGTACAACAGCGATGATGCGCATCAAGTGAGTGAATGGATCCGCAATGACGCGGATATGTCTCTTGCGATAACGAACTGGATCAAACTCTATCGCGATGTAATCGCCAACGACTTGCTTATATCTCAAGACGAACGAACAACGTTTTACGCAACGCAACTTGACGCGACCTCGAACTATCTGCGCCGATTAGCCCCAATAATAAAAGCACGGGGTGAATCCGAGTCTTCTTCGCGCCAACTGGAAGCTGAGTTGGCAGTAATTCGGGCTACGCTTCATCAGCGAGAAAAAGAAATTCATGAAATATATATTTCACGTGCATGGAAAGCGATAAACCAATATCGAAAAATTCGTGCATGGCTGCGCAAGATCAGAGGCTAATGGAATGACTGTTACGCGCAAGCTACGCCTAGCTATAGTGGGTTTAGGGAAAATGGGAATGCGGCATTGGCGCACATGGCAGACTATTCCAGATGTTCAACTGGTTGCTGCTGTGGACATAGATGCCCAGAAATTTTTGTGGAACAAAGATGAATTGGTGATGAGTTATTCAAGATGCGAAGATTTACTCGGACGCATCGACGCGGCAGTTATTGCTACGCCACCTGACCAACATTTATCGTCTTCTCTCCCGCTTCTCTGCGCTGGCATCCACTGCTTGATAGAAAAACCGCTCGCATTAACCATGGCGGACAGTATTCAGCTCATCACTACTGCCGGGGTACACCACGCGCGGCTTGCGGTTGGCCATAGTGAACGCTTCAATCCAATGCTTCAACGCATTGGCGACATTCTGCAAGAAAATATTCGATGTATCGAAGTATTCCGGATGGCGACCCCTGGTTTCGAAGCTGAAGTGGACGTAGTTCATGATCTCATGGTGCATGACATTGACTGGCTGATTGATGCGCTCGGTCAAGTGCCCTCAAACATACGCATTCTGGATGCGTGCCGCACGGGGCAACTATTGTCTCGCGTGTGGTGCGAGCTTATTTTTGCAAATGGACTTGTAGTTCAGATGACATCCAGCAGGATTGAAAAGGCACGCCGGCGTGAACTGATCCTTCATCGAAATAGCGGGGGACCATTGCGTATAAATCTGGATGTTGAAACATTTCCGCAAGGAAAAGACCCACTAACTTTGCAAGCTTATTCGTTTCTCGATTTTCTGCGCGGAAAGACCTCGGCGATCGCAACAGGTATGGATGCACTGCAAGTTATGACAACTGGCGATTCGGTCAGAGCGGCGTGCATGTCGACCGAGACCTGCGATGTAGAGGTGGGGCGTTGAGCGTGGCTCTTATCCCTTTCGTTGACTTGGCTACGGAGTGGCATCCGATCAAGGATGATGTTTGTGCCCGAATCTTGCGCGTGTTTGAACACGGTCAGTTTATTATGGGGCCGGAGGTCATTGAGTTGGAACAACGACTGGCCGAGGATGTCGGCGTTTCCTTCGCCATGACGTGTAGTTCTGGAACCACCGCATTACAAATGGCCTTGATGGCGATCGGCATCGGGCCAGGAGATGAAGTCATTTTGCCCGCATTCACATTTGCGGCCCCACTTGAAGTTGTCTTGCTGCTAGGCGCCAGACCCATTCTGGCAGACATTGATCCCATCACCTATTGCATTGACATCAACTCAGTAAGGAAACTCGTTACAGCCCGTACCAAGACGATCATTGCAGTCTCGTTATATGGACAACCCGCTGATTTTGAACAACTGAATCAGCTAGCCAAACTCCGTGACATCACGGTTATAGAGGATGCCGCCCAGAGCTATGGAGCGACTCTAAATGATCGCCGAAGTGGCGGCTTGAGTTCCATTGGTTGCACCAGTTTTTTCCCGACAAAGCCGTTAGGAGGACCGGGCGACGGGGGAGCCATTTTTACTGACAATCCGAATTTTGCGAACCGAATCAAGGAAATCAGGGATCACGGCCAATCAGGCAAATACCAGCATGTCAGGCTCGGAATTAATGGCAGGCTCGATACGATTACCTGCGCAGCATTGTTGCCTCGCCTAAATGGTATAGACGTAGCCATTGCCCGCAGACAATCCATTGCCCGTCACTATGATGAGTTGTTACACAACGCTGCACGCTTGGGCTGGGTCAAGCCTCCGATAGTCAGAGACAAGATCACTTCGGCCTATGCACAATATGCGATTCAAGTCGAAAACAGGGAGCATGTCATGACTGTAATGCGGGAATCCCAAATTCAGGTAGCGATACATTACCCAACCCCCCTGCATCACCAGCCCGCATTTCGTGATCATGTGAGCTATGACCAACTTCCACACACAGAAAATATTTCGAAGCATATTCTCTGCTTGCCGATATACCCGGCTTTGACCCTTGAGCAGCAAACACGTACAGCGACCACACTTATCGGAGCATTGGCAGAGACTGTGATTAGATGAGCCCTCGTCCACCGTTCCCCGTTATTGTTGGAGTACCTCGTTCCGGGACCACACTTTTGCGGTTGATGCTGGACGCACATCCTGATTTGGCGATCCCTCCAGAAACTGGATTTTTAATCTCGCCACATATTCTCCAGTCGACTGCGCGCCCTGTGGAGATTGCAGGAAAATTGACAGCGTTCCCACCAGAAGCCCCCGCTTGGCGAGATTTTGGTATTTCTTCAGCATATTTTTTGCAAGCTGTCGAAACACTATCGCCTGATGCTTGCCTAGCCGATGTATTACGACTTTTCTACCAAACTTATTCTGGGCGCTTTGGCAAATCGCGCGGAGGGGATAAAACTCCTTCTTATCTCCTTCATATGCCCGCAATTGCATCAGTTTTGCCAGAAGCACACTTCATCCACATTTTGAGAGATGGGCGGGATGTTGCTCTTTCGTGGCGTGAAACCTGGTTTGCGCCGAGCCGGGATATTCCATATCTGGTGAAGCAATGGGGAGAAATGATACGCACCGCCCGATCTCAAACAGCAGGGCTTTTTTACCTCGAAGTGCGCTATGAAGACCTAGTTAGTTCCCCGGCAGAGGTCTTGTCCGATATTTGTTCCTTCATCGGACTGGATTTCCATTCAGACATGCTTTTGTATCACCAACGCTCGGCAGAGCGGCTCAAAGAACATTTAGGGCGATACACAACTGACGGAGATTTGATAGTTAGCCGTGAGGAAAGATTGCAACAACAGAGACAAACGATGAAGCCGCCAGATATTCAACGAATTGGCTCTTGGCGACATATCCTCTCAACGGAAGACTGCAAGGAATGTCAGATTTACGCTGGCGATCTTTTATCTGATTAAAGAAAAAACATCGCTTTCTTTGAGTAATCTGGAAAAAGTGCGCGTGCATGCAATCGCGGGCATGCCTCACTCAGCACTACGCAACGGGCACGGTAGCCCGACTGGTGGACGCAGCCAGCAAGGTCGTGTTCACTGTGGATCGAACTACCCTGCTACGGGTATTGAATGGCTGAAAAATAGTGAAAAGTTACGCAAATGGAGATAGCGTAGAAACGAAAAACCCCTAGAACATTACTGTTCTAGGGGTATCGTTTGGTGCGGCTGGCAGGAATTGAACCCACGACCCCTTGGTTCGTAGCCAAGTA
>JAZKHK010000036.1:0-7398 GCA_040385425.1 Pseudomonadota bacterium
GGCACCACGGCCAGCACTTTTTTCACGTCATGGATGAAGCCCATGTCCAGCATGCGGTCGGCTTCGTCGAGCACCAGGATTTCCACCTGGCCGAGGTCCAAAACGCCTTGTTGCAGCAGGTCCAGCAGGCGACCGGGGGTGGCTACCAGGATGTCCACGCCTTTTTTGACGCGGCTGATCTGGGGGTTCATGCCGACACCGCCGAACACGACGGTGGAAGACAGTTCCAGGTATTTCCCGTAGATCTGTACCGATTCTTCGACCTGAGCGGCCAGTTCGCGGGTCGGGGTCAGCACCAGGGCACGAATGCCCAAGCCGCCGAATTTGTTTTTGGGAGCGGTGCCGGCGCTGAGCTTTTGCAGCATGGGCAGCACAAAAGCGGCGGTCTTGCCAGTGCCGGTTTGGGCGCCACCGAGCAGGTCGTGGCCTTCGAGCACAGCGGGAATCGCTTGCGCCTGGATGGCTGTGGGAGTCTCGTAACCCTGCTCAAGCACGGCCTTGACGATGGCCGGAGCCAGGTTTAATTCTTCAAATTTCATAGTGTGGCGCCTATCCTGGGCGCTATGGCATCGGCCAGCTCTGTGTTTGAAACACCGAATCAGTCAAAGGCAGATGGGGTACAAAGGTTGAACGTTGGCGCTAGGCTTCGTTCCCAGCAAGGTGCTGGTATTGTGGGCAACTGAAGCTCCACAACAGCGGATATTGTCGCATGATCGCGGGAATCCTGTTCGGAAGTGATACAAATGCGTGTTGGCGAAGCTGAACGGGTTCAATTTGAAACGCTGGGACGGGCTTTATGAAGAAATTTTTGCTTAGACGCATCGGCGTTGCGGACGACCGGTCCAGCATTCGTCCCACCCTGCAAGATTGCATGGAAGTTGTGCTGCAACAAACCGACGTCCTGGTGGATGGCGTGCTGGAAGGTTTGGCCGCTTTGGCACTCAAAACCAAAGGCACAGGTTCTTTTGGGGCGGTTTCCCCTCTCAGCAAGACCGTGACGGATTTACTGGGTAGCCAGTCGATTTCATTTAAAAAGACCTTTGTCGTGCAGTTGCGGCTGGGCATCTACAACAGTGGGTCGCAAGATTTTGCAGAACAGCCGCTGGTTCGTTTTGATGATTTGCACCTGCTTGATACCCAGCAGATCGATGCCAGTATTGAGCTGGCGATGGCCCAGCAAGAAGTCGCCCGTTGTGTGGATGACGTGTTGCCGGGCTTGAATGCACTGATCAGCAGTTTGTTGGGCTGGATCACAGTTCAACCGCATCTCAATCCCCTGAAGCCGGAAGTGTTTGTCCGTGCGCTGCTGGCGTGTCTGGTTCAATTTGCCCCGGATGAAAAGGCGCGGGTGGCACTGATCACGCCTGCGGCGGGTCTGCTGGGGGTGAGTCTTCATCAGCTTTACCGTGAAGTCTGCCTCTGGCTGCGTTCGCAGGGGATTGAGCCGGCCCTGCCCGTGGGGGCGCCGCTCAGTGGCAGTTCGACCAATGGCAAGGCCGCAGAAAACTCGGTCACCCGCACCTTGGTGACGCTCGACAAGCTTCGAAAACTGCTGACGGGTGAACTTGACAGCGGTGGCGGCGGTGCCAGCCGGCAAGATTTTTTGCACACGCTTCCTGCTTCTTATGTCGCGATGGAGGATTTGCAGTTGGTTGAGCCCATGATGCGGCGTCTGGCCCAACGCGCCAGTCAGTCGCCGCCAGCCGCCCTGAAGGGGGCTGCTTCAGGCCAGCCGGTCACGCGGGAGTCAACCCAAGGCAAACCCCTGGGCAAGCAACTGGGTGCGGAAGTCGTGCGCATGATGCTGGAAAACCTGATGCAGGACCAGCGCTTGCTGCCTCCTGTGCGTGAATTGATCGGCACACTGGAGCCGGTGCTGTTGGCGCTCGCACAAGACGACCCTCGTTTCTTCAGCGAACGCCAGCATCCTGCACGCCAATTTCTGGATCGGCTCACGAGCCGCAGTCTGGGTTACAAATCCGAGCGGGATGATGGATTCTTCCCGTTCGTGAAGCTCATATCTGAGGCCGTCGGTGTTTTGACTGGCGGCGCGGGCGACGCGGCCGCATTTGCACAGGTGTTGCGTGAACTTGAGACTGGATGGTCCCGCGAGGAAGAAGCCCAGCGTCTGCAATATGGTGAAGCGGCGCGTGCGCTGCAGCATGTGGAGCAAAGAAACCTGCTGGCGCAGCGCCTGGCTGCAGAGTTCCAGGAAGGCCAGAAAAACAAGAAGATCCCGGAATTGGTGTCGAATTTCCTGAGTGGGCCCTGGGCGCAAGTGGTCGCGCAATCCCAGCTCAGTTGTACCGATGGCAGTGCTGACCCGGATGGCTATCTGGCCCTGGTGGATGACCTGCTCTGGAGTGTTCAGCTTCGTTTGACCCGGCACAACCGGGCCAGGCTGGTGCAACTCGTGCCTGTTTTGCTGGTCAAGGTGCGCCAGGGGTTGCAGCTTATTCAATACCCTGAAGAGCGGATAACGGTCTTTTTTGATGCGCTGATTTCGTTGCATGAAAAAGCATTCGAAGCCCGCCGCGTGCCGCCTGTGGCAGAGGTCAATCCGCCTGATGCGCCGGAAACCGCCATCAGCTCGGAGGTGCCGGAGTTCTGGGTTGCAGATGAGGAGGCGCGTGAGTCCGGCTATCTGCCCGAGGACGCGGAACCTCCGCTGGACGTGGGGCCGCGCCCTTGGTCCTCGCGGGACCTGCAGCCCGGGGTGTGGGTCGAAATGGTCGTGGAAGGCGTTTGGCTGCGTGCGCAACTCACCTGGGCCAGCCCGCACCGAACCCTCTTCATGTTTATTTCCCATGGCGGACTGGCGCATTCGATGTCGCGCCGGACCATGGAGCGTTTGCGGATGCGGGGTTCGATTCGCTTCGTCTCTGATGGTCATGTGATTGACAATGCGCTGGACGCCGTCGCGCAGACCGCTTTGCTTAATGATGTGGGGCAGGGGGAGCAAACGCCCTAATTGATGAAGTTGGCGACGCGCGGACGAAGCAGCGCCGATAATGTCAGGTTTACATCCCGCAAAACCTCGCAAGAACCATGGCTCAATACGTATTTTCCATGAACCGCCTCGGCAAGATCGTTCCGCCGAAAAAGTTCATTCTCAAAGACATTTCCCTTAGCTTCTTCCCTGGCGCCAAGATTGGCGTGCTCGGAACCAACGGCTCCGGCAAGTCCACCTTGCTGAAGATCATGGCCGGTGTGGACAAGGAATTTGAAGGCGAAGCCATGCCGATGGCCGGCCTGAACATCGGCTATCTGCCGCAAGAGCCGCAATTGGACCCCGATCAAACCGTGCGCGAGAGCGTGGAAGCGGGCATGGGCGATGTGTTCACGGCCAAAGCCCGTCTGGAAGAAATTTATGCGGCTTACGGCGAGGAAGATGCCGATTTCGACGCACTCGCTGAAGAACAGGCCAAGATGGAAGCCATCATTGGCAGCGCCGGCACCGACTCCGAACACCAACTAGAAATTGCCGCCGATGCCTTGCGTCTGCCCCCATGGGACGCCAAAGTGGGCCTGTTGTCAGGCGGTGAAAAACGCCGTGTCGCTTTGTGCCGTTTGCTGCTGTCCAAGCCCGACATGTTGCTGCTCGATGAGCCGACCAATCACTTGGACGCCGAGTCGGTGGACTGGCTGGAGCAGTTTCTGCAGCGCTACCCCGGCACCGTCGTGGCCATCACCCACGATCGCTACTTCCTGGACAACGCAGCCGAGTGGATTTTGGAACTCGATCGCGGCAACGGCATGCCTTACAAAGGCAACTACAGCGATTGGCTGCAACAGAAGCAGGAACGTCTGGTTCAGGAGCAAAAAGGCGAGGAATCCCGCGCCAAGGCACTGAAGAAAGAACTGGAATGGTCACGCCAGAATCCCAAGGCGCGTCAGGCCAAAAGCAAGGCGCGTTTGGCCCGCTTTGAAGAGTTGTCAGATTTCGAATACCAGAAACGCAACGAAACCAACGAAATTTTCATCCCCGTAGCCGACCGCCTGGGTCAGGAAGTGATTGAGTTCACGAATGTCACTAAGTCTTTCGGCGACCGTGTGCTGATCGACAACCTGAGCTTCAAGGTGCCGCCGGGTGCCATCGTCGGCATCATCGGCCCCAACGGAGCCGGTAAATCCACCCTGTTCAAGATGATTGCCGGGCGTGAAAAACCCGATTCCGGCGAAGTCAAGATCGGCCAGACCGTCAAGATGGCCTTTGTGGACCAGAACCGCGATGACCTGGCCAATGAAAAAACCGTGTGGGAAGACGTGTCCGGCGGGCTCGATATCCTGAACGTCGGCAAGTTCCAGATGGCCAGCCGCGCTTATTGCGGTCGTTTCAACTTCAACGGTGCAGATCAGCAAAAACGCGTTGGCACCCTGTCCGGTGGTGAGCGCGGCCGCTTGCACCTGGCCAAGACCCTGATTGCTGGCGGTAACGTGCTGATGCTCGATGAACCGTCGAACGATTTGGATGTGGAAACCTTGCGTGCGTTGGAAGACGCCTTGCTGGAGTTCGCCGGTTCACTCATGGTGATTAGCCATGATCGCTGGTTCCTGGACCGTATTGCCACCCACATCCTGGCTTGCGAAGGCGACAGCCAATGGACCTTCTTTGATGGCAATTACCAGGAATACGAAGCCGATAAGAAGAAGCGTCTGGGGGAAGAGGGCGCTAAACCCAAGCGCATGAGGTTCAAGGCACTGAAGTAAACGGTACTTGGTCCGCTCATGAGTACGCACGCCGCGGATGTCGCGGATCAATACGCGACGCTTTACCAGGCTACGCTGGCGCAGGCGGCGCAGGCTGGTGGGGCCATCATGGAGAAAATGCTGGCAGCAGCACGCCAGTCTCTCAAGGATCGGGCCGCACAGGCGCGCAGTTTTTTTGATCGGGATCATTGTGAGCTGAGCCTGAGGCTGCTCGACAGTCATTCCCGCACCTTGAGTGAAAGGTATCCCCAGGCCTTGAGGTCCGCTTTCCGGCAAGCCTCCGCAACGGGTCCGCAAAGCCTGGCGCCGGTGGTTGCCGCGTTGCAAAACGTTCAGTTTGACCAGCTTGAACTGATGGGTTCTGAGCAGGTGCATCAAAGCGTCGAGCTGGCTCGTGCGCAGCAGTCGGTGCTGCTCGCTGCGGATGTTGCGCTGTCAGAACTCAATACCTATATTTGCGCCACGTTGGGCATGCAAGCGGTGCATCCCGATCGGAACCCGATTCGACCGGAGATCTTTGTCCGGGCGCTGCAGGAGCTGCTTGCACAATCGCAGGTGCCCATGGGGGTCCAAATGGACTGGTTGCAGCACATGAGCAAGGCGCTCGGAAATGAGTTGAGCGCCCTTTACAAAACACTGTCGCAGCAATTGCACAGCGAGGGTGTTGCGGCCGCCGGCTATGTGGTGGTTCGCACGCACGCGGGTGCGACAAGATCGGGCGCTGGCCGCACTGATTCCTCCACGATGGGGTCAAGCCCAAGTCGAAGCGTCGCTGATAAAAAGAACAGCGCGGAAGACTCTTCCTTGTTGACGCTGGACAGCCTGCGCCGGCTGTTGGCGGGCGAACTCGATGCTCCGTCAGAGGCTGCGGGTTTGGAGTCGTTTGCTGCGCAGTTTTCGCGCGAGTTTGAGTCGCATGACGACGAACCGCCTCCTTCAGACTTTGCGGCCACGATGCCGGCGGCGTTCGAGGCGTTGAAGGAGATGAAACAGCTTGACCGCATGGTGGAGCGCATCGGCAACCGGCGCCACGCGGCCAGAGCGGGGAAGGCAGAACGGGGGGCGCGGCAGGAATCCCCGCAGGAAGTTCGTGAGCAGTTGCGCCACACCTCCAATGGCTTGGGGCAGGCCTTGAGTCTCGAAGTCGTGGCCTTGATGGTGGAGAACATCGCACGCGATGCGCGTTTGCTGGCGCCGATCAGGGAGGTGGTCAAAAACCTGGAACCGGCCTTGTTGCGTCTGGCTTTGGTGGACCCCCGATTTTTCAGTGACAAGCTGCATCCGGCGCGCCGCCTGCTGCAGGAAATCACGCACCGCAGTCTGGCCTACGATATCGTTGATACCCATGGGTTCACCGGATTCCTGGAGCCCTTGCAGCAGATCGCGGGGTCTTTGGCCAGCCAGCAGATTCAAGATGCCGAGCCGTTTGAGCAAGCGCTGGCGGCCCTGATCGGGGTATGGGATGCGCAAAAGCCGCCCATGCCGATGGAAAAGGCGGTGCAAGCCTTGCAGC
Source organism: Pseudomonadota bacterium (assembly GCA_040385425.1). GTDB lineage: Bacteria > Pseudomonadota > Gammaproteobacteria > Burkholderiales > Burkholderiaceae_C > Rhodoferax. The sequence continues at coordinate 6,224 of JAZKHK010000036.1, forward strand.
ACGCTGAAGAGCGCCATTTGCTGGCGAAGAAAATCGCGCTTGAAATGGCCGGGCGGCCGGATGTTCAACAACTGTCGGCAGGGCTTCTTGATTTTATTTATGGCCCTTGGGCGCAGGTTATGGCGCATGCGCAATTGGCTGCTCCCTTGGGTGCAGAAGACCCAGGCCGCTATCGCGAGTTTGTGGCGCTGCTCGCGTGGAGTGCCCGGCCCGAGTTGACCCGCAAGAACATCAAAAGATTGACGCAGCTGGTGCCCAAGTTGCTCGGTAAATTGCGCGAAGGACTTCACCTCATTGACTACCCGTCCTTGAAAACGAGTGCATTTTTCGAGTTGCTGATGAATCTGCACCAGCAGGCGTTCAAGCCACAGACAAAAGTGGTCGTGCTACCTCAAGCTGACAGTTTGCACGCCAGTTTGTTCGACGCCGAAGAAACGTGGATTGGGCCTGCAGAAGCCGAAATCACCGGATTTATGGAAGCTGAGCCTGAAATGGCGTCACCCGCTCAGGATCAAGATGAGTCCATGCCGGAGCTTGATGCCGCCGTGGCGGCATCCGACGAACCTACGCTGCCCGTTGGCGCCTGGGTAGAGTTGCTGATCAATGGCGTGTGGGGGCGGGCGCAACTGTCATGGACCAGTCCGCATGGCAGCCTGTTCCTGTTTACCAGTGCCTACGGCGACACCCATTCCATGACGCGGCGCTCGCGCGACAAACTGTTGGCCGCGGGCAGCATGCGGATTGTTTCGGGTCAAACGGTTGTGGATGGTGCGCTGGACGCGGTGGCGAAAACGGCCATTCTCAACAGCCTTGACATCAAGCCCTGAGCAGCTTCTTTCGCACCAGGTCAATGTGGTTGCGCAGGGCGTAGAGCTCGTCAGCATACGACAGGGGCACCGTGACTTTGCCCACGCGGGTCTCCAACTGGTTGAGTTCATCAACCAGACCTGAGGCCGGTTCATCCGGGCTGCCGGCACGGTCTTCGATCTCGCGCAATTGCGCATACCAGCGGAAAACGCGGGACCGGATCCTGAATTCGTACAAGGGCGGCACGATGCGGCTCAGCGGCAGCAGCATGGCAATGATGATGCCCAGCGCCAGCCACATCCGCTCCACCAGATTGGCGTAGGAAAAAGGCAGGTAACGCTGCATCAAGGGGATGCCGTTGCGGATCG
>JAZKHK010000036.1:7408-34638 GCA_040385425.1 Pseudomonadota bacterium
TCCCGGGACAGTGGGAACTCCGTATTGGCCAGATTGGGGAATTCGTGGGCACGGTTAAACCAGCCCGCCGGACTGTGAAGCGCCAGCGAGGTTTGGGAGAACAGCTGCACCACGGCAGGGTGCACGGCGTCCCTGGCCATGAGGGTCGTGGTGGGGGCGACCAGCCGCATGTTTTGCGCCGGGATTTCGTTGGCCAGATCGACCACGCCGCGCGGCAGGGTCACCGGTGTCAAAAACGGCAAACGGCGCGAATAGGCTTCGCTCTGCGCAAAGTTCATCAATTTCACGCCCGGGGTTTGCAGCAGCATCTGCACCATGGGCGATTCGGGCGCCGAGGCAAAAACCAGTGCGTCCAGCTCGCCGTTCAGAAAAGCCACCGTGGCCGGTGTCTGCTCCAGGTGCGAGAGCGTGATGGCGCCTTCGTCGATGCGGTTGATGTCGAATAACTTGGCCATCAAACTCGGGACACCGCTGCCCGCAGTTCCGACATTGACGCGCCAGCCTTTCAGTTGGGTCAGCAAATGCAGGGTGGCATTTTTACTGACTTTCTGGGCTGACTTGGAACGATAAAAGAGCCATACCGGTTCGACGAACAGGCTGCCCAAAGACGTTAAACCTTCCTGATCGTTGGCGGGCAGGGCGCTGCTGCCGCCTTGCACAAAGCCAAGATCGGCCTTGCCGCTGGTCAGCCATTCAAGATTCTGGGCGGAGCCTTCGCTGGACAGCAGCTTCACCTCAATGCCATAGGCGGACAGGGCCTTGGCATAGCGCTTGCCGAATTCGGCGTAGGCGCTTTGGTCCGGTCCGGTGGCCAGCGTGACGTGTTTGGGCGGTGTGGGGTCGAGCCACCAATAAGCCAAGACCAGCAGGGCAATCGTCAAGAAGACAAATGGCCCTGCCGATGTCAGCATCGCCCGCAGGGAGATCAGTGTGTTGCGAACTGTTTTGGGCATGGAAATAGGCGTTAATTTACATGAAATTGGCCTCTAGCCCGCGTCAAATATGCGCAACCAGCTATATTTTTAATAGCAAGTTGCGAATTTTCAATGCTGCAGGATTTTGTTCAGGAAATCCTTGGTGCGGGGCTGGCGGTCGTCCATGTGGCCAAAGAATTCGTCCTTGGTGCAATCTTCCAGGATATGGCCGCCCACATCCATGAAGATCACGCGGCTGGCCACCTTGCGGGCAAAGCCCATCTCGTGCGTGACCACCATCATGGTCATGCCTTCACTGGCAAGCTTGACCATCACGTCCAGCACCTCGCCGACCATTTCGGGGTCCAGCGCAGAGGTGGGTTCGTCGAATAGCATCACGATCGGGTCCATGGAGAGCGCGCGGGCAATCGCCACGCGCTGCTGCTGGCCGCCTGAGAGTTGGCCGGGAAACTTGTCCTTGTGCGCCATCAAACCCACCCGGTCGAGCATTTTGAGGCCCCGGACTTTGGCTTCGTCGGGGCTGCGGTTGAGCACCTTGATCTGGGCAATGGTGAGGTTTTCGGTCACCGACAGATGGGGGAACAGCTCAAAGTGCTGGAACACCATGCCCACATGGGAGCGCAGTTTGGGCAGGTCGGTGCCAGGATCCTGCAAGGGCACGCGATCGACATAAATGCTGCCTTGCTGGATCGGCTCCAGCGCATTGACAGTTTTGATCAGGGTTGATTTGCCGGAGCCCGAGGGGCCGCACACCACCACCACATCACCTTTGTTGACCTTGATTGAGCAGTTGCTCAGCACCTGCACCGGGCCATACCACTTGGACACATTTTTCATTTCAATCATATTGTTCTCCGATGCTTAGCGAATGATGGCGATCTTGGCCTGCAGGCGCTTCACGAGCGCGGACAGGGCGAAACAGATCACAAAATAAACCACGGCGGCCAGTAAATAGGCTTCTTCAGGGCGGCCATAAATCTTGCCCGCCGTCGTGAAGCCCTTGAGCATGTCATAGGCTCCAATGGCATAAACCAGCGATGTGTCCTGAAACAGGATGATGGTCTGGGTCAGCAGCACCGGCAGCATGTTGCGAAACGCTTGCGGCAGCACCACATAGCGCATGTTCTGTGTGTAAGTCATGCCCATGGCCTGCCCGGCATGCACCTGACCGCGCGGAATGGACTGGATGCCCGCCCGCATGATCTCGCTGAAGTACGCCGCCTCAAAGGCCACGAAGGTGATGGTGGCGGAGAGCTCGGCGCCCATCGGTTTGCCGATCAGGAGCGGAACCAGCAGGAAGAACCACAAAATCACCATCACCAGGGGCACGGAGCGCATGGTGTTGACATAGATGGTGGCCGGCAGCATCAGCGTCTTTTTGCCCGACAGACGCATGAGCGCCAGCACCGTGCCGATGAAGATGCCGCCCAAAGTAGCGACCAGGGTCAATTGCACGCTGAATCGCAAACCACCCAGGACAAACTTGTTGAAAATGTCCCAGTTAAAAAAGCTAAGGTCTAGTCCCAACATATCAGTGTCCCCCGCCCGTGCCACCGGCAACGATAAAGCCCGGGATCTGCGCCTTTTTCTCAATCAAGGAAAACACCCGGTTGACGGCGAAGGCCGACAGGGCATAGAGTGCCGTCACGGCCAGATACACCTCAATGCCGCGCGAGGTTTCTTCCTGCGCCTGCATGGCGAACATGGTGAGTTCGGCAATGGACACTGCAAACGCCACCGAAGAGTTCTTCAGCAGGTTCATGGACTCGCTGGTCAAAGGCGGCAGGATGATGCGAAAAGCCATCGGCAAGATCACGTAGCGGTAGGTCTGAGCCGTGGTGAACCCCAGTGCCAAACCGGCATAGCGCTGGCCCTTGGGCAAGGCCTGGATACCAGCGCGTACCTGTTCGGCAATACGGGCCGAGGTGAAGAAGCCCAGGGCAAACACCACCAGCAAGAACCCCGGCACTTGCTGAAAGGCCGGAAACATTTTGGGCACTACAAAGTACCAGAGGAACACTTGGACCAGCAGCGGGATGTTGCGGAAAAACTCCACCCACACGTTAGCCACCCGCACCAGCCAGGGGTTGCCCGTCAAGGTACGCAAGGTGCCCATCAAGCCCCCGAGCGTCACGGCGATCACCCAGGCGGAACCCGCCACGGCGAGGGTCCAGCCCCAGGCGTCCAGCATCCATTGAAGGTAAGTGCGGCCGCTGCCGTCGTCATTTAAAAATACTTGCCAGTCCCACGTCATATCGCGACTCCGTAAATAAGTGACCCCGCTCGGCAAGCGCCAGGCGGGGTCGGTTTCAGGTAATGCCGGGCGGCTTATTTTTTGGCGTAATCTTCCATGGGCTTGTCATTGGGAGTGGCCCAGGCAGCCTTGATGCTGTCGCTGGCAGCCAGACCCACTTTTGTGTTTTTCGGGGGGATGGCTTGCATGAACCATTTGTCGTAGATCTTGGCAATTTCGCCGGATTTTGCCAGTTCACGGATGGTGTCGTCGGCCAGTTTCTTGAAGGCCGGGTCATCTTTGCGCATCATGATGGCAATGGGCTCGACGGACAGCACTTCGCCCACGATTTTGAAGTCAGCCGGGTTTTTGGCGTTCGCAATGTTGCCGGCCAGGATGGAGCCATCCATCACGAAAGCATCAGCACGTCCCGATTCGAGCAACAAGAAGCTGTCAGCATGGTCTTTGCCAAAGAGTTCCTTGAACTCAACGCCGTTGGCACGCTCATGTTTGCGCAACGTTTGCACCGATGTGGTGCCGGTGGTCGTTGCAACATTCTTGCCTTTGAGTTGAGCGATGACCGTGATGCCTGAATTGGCTTTGACGGCAATGCGCACTTCTTCCACGAAGGTCGTGAGGGCAAAGGCCACATCTTTCTGGCGGGTGGCGTTGTTGGTGGTGGAACCGCACTCAATATCGACCGTTCCGTTTTGCACCAGGGGAATGCGGTTTTGCGAGGTCACAGACAAGTACTTGACCGCTACTTTTTTGCCGACTGCTTTTTCCAGGTTTCCCAGGATGCGCTGGCAAATTTCGACGTGGTAGCCCACATATTTACCATCGCCCAGCGTATAGGAGAGCGCACCGGATGAATCACGCACACCCATGGTGACTTCGCCTGAAGCCTTGACTTTGGCAATGGTGTCCGTCGCTTGTGCATAAGCGCCAGAGGTCATGGCGGCCAAAATGGCAAGAGCGAGAAATTGTTTTTTCATGAAATGTCCTTGTTGAAGCTTTGATAAAGCAGGATAAAAATTTTTGGTGAATTGATAAATCGCAAAAGTGAAACAGATTATGCATAAAGCATGCCTGAAATAATTTTCACTTCATGACGTCAAGGGTGTACTTTACTGCGGGCTTGAGCGGGACTTTGTGAGGGTTTGCCCTCGTCATTCATGCAAAAATTGCATTCCTTGAGAAACATCATGAGCAGTTGAGTGATATGACAATAAGGTTTTTGGGAAACGCCATATGCCGAGCATAGGGGATAAATCCGTGGCCCTCAGGGACTGGGGATGAGGAATATTTGAGCGTTTTACAGGAGGCTTAAGGCAGGTCATGGCAGTTTTAACGCAGGATGTTTTAGGCAAGCCGCTGTCTGGCTGGCGACTGCATCTTTACACCGTCATTTTTGAGGCTGACACACGGGCTGGCCGTCTTTTTGACCAATGGCTCATTGCGATTATTGTGGGAAGTGTCGCCGTGGTGGTGGCTGACAGTGTGCAGGACGTGAGTTCGCCAGCGCGAACGATTTTTGCGTGGATGGAGTGGCTGTTCACCGTCGCCTTCACACTGGAGTACATCGCGCGACTGTTATGCGTGCGCCATCCCTTGCGTTATGCGCTCAGTTTTTACGGTGTCATTGACCTGTTGGCGTTGTTGCCGACTTATATTGCGATGCTGGTGCCGGAAGTCCATGCCTTGATTGACGTTCGGGTACTGCGTTTGCTGCGGGTGTTTCGTATTTTTAAATTAACGGCCTATGTATCGGAATACCAGTCGCTGGGTCGCGCCTTGCGGGCCAGCCGCCGGAAAATACTGGTATTTCTGTCCGCGGTCATGATGATTGTGCTGGTCATCGGCACCTTGATGTATGTGGTGGAAGGCCCGGCCCATGGCTTTTCAAGTATTCCCACTTCGGTGTATTGGGCCATCACCACGATGACGACGGTCGGGTTTGGCGACATCACACCCAAGACCGATCTGGGCCGCCTGATCGCCTCCGCCATGATGCTGTTGGGGTGGGGAACGCTGGCCGTGCCGACCGGGATCGTGACCGCCGAGATGACGGCCATGCGCAGCGGCATAGCCGGTCCCGTCACGACGACGCGCACTTGCCATGAATGCCTGACCGAAGGCCAACTGCCAGAGGCCAACTATTGCTTTCATTGCGGCACCCGATTACCCCCTTATCTCAACGACGCAACCCCTGAGGCCACTCGACAATTGGGTCGTCGTCGCCGTCCCAGACCCTGAAACCTTATTTCCGGAGATCAACATGTTTCAATCCTCTCTTGCAGGCGCATCCGTATGAGCCACGCGCATGACCAACATCCGGGCTCGGGGTTGCCCGCAGCATCGCCAGCGAATGTCGGCTTGAGTCCGCAACGGACCCAGCGCCTGATGGCGGTGCTGCAAGCCGAGGTGGACCGCCAGCGCCTGCCAGGGGCAGTCGCCCTGATTGCCCGGCACGGAAAAGTAGCCTTGTTTGAAAGCCTGGGCGCGCTGGACCCGGCCACCGGCGTTCCCATGGCGCGCGACGCCATCTTTCGCATTTACTCCATGACCAAGCCGATTGTGTCGGTGGCGGTCATGATGCTGATGGAGCAGGGGAAATTGCTGCTCAGCGACCCCGTTTCCAAGTATTTGCCCGAATTTAGTGCCCCCAAGGTGGCCACGCAGGTTGACGGCGTGGTGCAACTGCAAGTCGCGCGGCAGGCGGCGACCATTCAGGATTTGTTGCGGCACACGGCGGGGCTGACGTATGAGTTCATGGGCAGTTCCCCGGTGCAACGGCAATACGCCCAGGTTCGCATGGGCTCACGCGAACGCAGCAACGCCGAGTTCTCGCATGAACTGGCGACCTTGCCGCTGATGGCCGAGCCCGGCACCGTATGGGAATACGGACGCGCCACCGATGTGCTTGGGCGCCTGGTTGAAGTGGTGAGCGGCCAGACGCTGGGCGCCCACCTAACTGAACACATCTTCAAGCCGCTGGGCATGTCTGAGACCTGGTTTTCTGTTCCGCCAGAGCATCACGCCCGCATTGCCGAGCCTTTTGCCCGCGACCCGGAGGGCGGCATTCAGATGCGGGTGTTTGATGCCCGCGAAAGCGCCGCACTGGAGTCTGCGGGGGGCGGGTTGTTTTCAACGGCGGCGGATTACGCCCGGTTTCTGCAATTGATGCTCAACAAGGGTGAACTCGATGGTGTGCGTCTGCTGGGATCAAGAACCGTTGACTTCATGACCACCGATCACCTGGGCAACATTCCGGTGAACAGCGGCGCCTCGCGCTCGCTGTTGCCAGCCGGACATGGTTTCGGGCTGGGGTTTGCAGTGCGCCAAAACTTGGGGGTGGCCAACGTGCCGGGTTCGGTCGGCACTTATTTCTGGGGTGGCATGGCGGGGACAGCTTTTTTTGTCGACCCGGCAGAAGACCTGTTTGCCATTCTGATGCTGCAGGCCCCCAATCAACGCGAGTACTACCGGATGCTGTTTCGCAATCTGGTGTACGCGGCGTTGGAGGATTGATTTCGCCGTTATTTTGATGCCAAATTGGCCTCTAGCCCCCGTCCGGTGTGCGCTAGTAGCTATTTATTTGATAGCGTCTTGACGTGACGCCTACAGCGTCATGTAGCGGCCGGCCCGGTGGTTGGTGGCAATAATCTGGTTCATCACCATGGCGCCCAGCACGGACAGGGCTACGTGCTGCCAGTCCACCAGCGCGAATGAAGCCAGCACGATGGAGCAGTCAAACACCATCTGGATTCTGCCGGCGCGCCAGCCAAAGCGCTCCTGCAGATACAGCACCAACACATTAAACCCGCCCAGACTGGCCCGATGACGGAACAGCATGAGCATGCCGCCACCCATCAGCATGCCGCCCATCACGGCGGTAAACGGCGGGGATAAAAACTGGAAGCTGATCAGCGTGGGCAGCACATTGACAAACACCGACAGCAAGCCGACCGCTGCAAACGTTTTCAGCGTGAAGGCTTTGCCCATGCGCTGCCAGGCCAGTCCATAAAACGGCAAATTGATCAGGAAAAAGACCAGACCAAAGTTCCAGCCCGTGGCGTAGTGGATCAGGAAGGCAATGCCTGCGGTGCCGCCGGTCAACAGACCGGTGTAGCCAAACATCACAACGCCAAGGGCGACGAAGAGCGTGCCGTTGATCAGCGCCAGGACATCTTCATAGGGGCGATGGCGCAGCGATTCCCGTTCTGGTTCAACCAGGCTGTCAGACTGCAAGGGTGTCCGCCACTTGCTCGGCGTCGGTTTTCGGTGTGGAGCAGGTTGAGCCGCCGCAGCCATGAATCTCCTCGGCGGGCAGCGCCTGGGGCGAGTGAACGATGCCGGTGGCTGGATCAAAGCCGACGCTGCGCAAATGCAGGGCGAGGGCGGCGTCCATGCTTTGGGCATGCTGGGGGAACCAGATGCCGAGTTCATGGGCCATTTGACGAATCACGGCCAGCTCACCGGCCTGTCCGCGCTGGTCGCCTTCGCGCATGACCTGGAGCACCACCTTGTGTTGCATCGAATGGCAGTTGCTTGATGAAAATCGGGTGTTCTGCATCCATTGGTCTTCACGCGAAAAATGGTCGTCGGTGTGATCAACCAGTGTTTTCCATGCCGGCAGCAGGTCGGCGTCGGACGCATTGACGACGATGGCCAGTAAATCAACGAACTCATGGTGCGTATCGTCCATGAAGGGTAAATCAAGTGAAAGCGAATCAGACCATTGCAGTGTGGACATGCCATTAATTCCAAAAAAATATTTCGAGAGCATAAGGGAATTCAGTCAAAGGGGGTTGATCAAAGTCAGGAGTTCAGGATGTAAGCTTGGCGTCATGACTACATTGCATTTATCTCCTTCTTTGGCCAAGCCCGATGAATTGGGTACGGTTTTGCGGCAACAGGGCTACGGCGTGCTGGATGCGCGCAGCGTGAGCGACTTGATCGGATGCGCCCCGGATGAGTTGACCGCTTTGCGGCCCTTGTGGGCCGACCTTCCGCCGGATGCCTTCCTCAAGGATGGGGGGCGCTACCGCCGGCGCCGTCATTCCTGCTTCGTGGTGCAGGACGGGCGCGTGACCCAGGTGCCCCATCGGGCGCATTGGCAGCCGCTGGCGTACAACGCTTTGCATGGCGGCATGCAGCGTTTGTTTGAGCCGATATTGCCCGCCATGCTGGACCAGCCCGTGTGGACCCAATTGCTGTTGTGGCTGGGCCGGGTGTGCTCAGGTCAAAAAGGCGTGCAGCCTTGGTTTGTCGAGGCCCACCAGTTTCGTATTGATACCACCGATGGCATCGGTCGCCCCACGCCTGAAGGTGCGCATCGCGATGGCGTCGATATGGTGGCGGTGTTTCTGGTGGATCGGGACGGCATCAAGGGTGGGGAAAGCCGGGTGTTCGAGGCGGCCGGGCCGAATGGCCAACGCTTCACGCTGACCGAGCCGTGGTCGGTACTGTTGCTCGACGATACTCGCGTGATTCATGAATCAACCCCGATTCAGCCGCTCACGCCCGATACACAGGGCGGACATCGTGATACGCTGGTGGTCACCCTGCGCGCTGCGGGTTTTCAGGAAGATATTTAATTAAACTGATTTCAGTCAAGGTTTTTCGGATGACTCAATCCGACACTTGAGACTGTCAAATAACAAGGAGTTCTCATCATGTTCAAACACATCCTCGTTCCTGTGGACGGTTCATCCACTGCACAACTGGCCGTTGACAAGGCCATCAGTCTGGCCAAAGCTTTTGGCAGCCGTGTCACGACTATTTTTGTTATCGATCCCTATCCATTTACCGGGGTCGGAACAGATTTTGCCTATGGCCAAGCCGAATACCTGAGCGCGGCGACGGCCGAGGCCAATGCAGCCATCAAGGCAGCAAAAACAACATTTGAAGAGGCCGGTATCCCCGTAGAAACTTCCGTGATAGAAGCACACGCCCCGTGGCGTGGCGTTGTGCAGGCTGCTGAGTCAGCGCAAACTGATTTGATCGTCATGGGTTCGCACGGGCGCAGTGGCCTCGAAAAACTGGTGCTGGGCAGCGTCACGCAAGCCGTGCTGTCGCACACGCACTTGCCGGTTCTGGTCGTGCGTGAATGATGCGTAGATGCGTCGGCTTAAACCCGACGCATCGTTATTGCGGATTTCGGCATAAGCTCACGCCATTCTGGCCCCGGCTCCAGCAGGGGCTGACCGCCTCGCGGTCCAGGCGTGGGATGCCATCGAAGTTGATCTGCGCAACGCGGGTATCGAAACTGCGCACACCCTTTTTATCCAGTTGCAGGCGCAGCACCCAGCCCTTGCGCTGATTCGCGTTGTCCGTTTCCTTCATCACAAAATTGCCCACGCTGTAGATGATGGGTTTGTCTTGGTAGTGCTCAATTTCCTGGGTGACATGCGGATGTCCGCCAAGCACCGCATCGGCACCGGCGTCGATCATGATCCGGGCCAACGCACGCTGACGGGCGTTGGAGGTCAGTTCGTTCTCCCAGCCCCAGTGCATCACGGGAATCACCAGATCGGCCTTGTAAGTCGTACGTGCTTTTTTGATGTCAGCCACCACCTGCTCATCTTCACTCCAGGCGATGCCGGGCGCGTTGTAATCGGCCTCGAAACTGCGTGGCATGAACTCGCTGTAGCCCAGCAGGGCAATGCGCAGCCCTTTGCGTTCGATGATGAGCGGCGTGTGGGCTTCCGACAGATCATGGCCGCCGCCAAATTGGCCCATACCCGACTTTTTTAACAGGCCCAGCATTTCCGCAAAGGCCTGGCGGCCGAAATCTCCTGAATGGTTGTTGGCCAGCGCCAGCGCATCAAAGTGCCGTTTCAGCGTCGGCAGCGTGCGGGGATGCGCACGGAAGGTAAAGTTCTTGTCGCCTGCTGAACCGGTGGTGGCGATGACGCATTCCAGGTTGCCGATGCGGATGTCCGCATTCTGGAAAACGGAAGCAAAGTTGACGAAGGGATCCTCGCCACGGCGGATCATCTCGCCCGCAGAATCATCGAGCACGATATCGCCGGCAAAAACCAGGCTAACCGGGGGCGCTGCGTCAGCGGCAAAGGCCAGCGGGCAGCAGACCAGGCAAAAGACATACAGCCAGGAGCGCAAACCCGTTTTCATGGCTGGGCTCCTTCTAGCGTGCAGCTGTACATCAGCTCGCGCTCGACCGGGCCGGCATAAAGATGCTGCTCGCCCGTGAGCCGGTAGGGCGTTGACGTAACTTGGAAAGGGGGCAGGTATTTTGCCTCTTGCACCAGCAGCGGCTGGCGGCTGGCATCCAGGTAGGCATACAGCTTGATGTAATCCACATGGGCAAGGTCCCCGACCATCACCGCCTTGAAACGAAAGCGCCCACCGATATCGACTGACGCCACTGGGTAAGGGTCTGCCACGGGGCGGGCTTCAATCACATGGGTGCTGCCGGCATACGTGACATCGCAGCGCAAGAGCGGCGCTGCAAAGACGGCGTGGTTGAATAAAAGCCCGGCAAATACGAGCGCCACTGATGGGGGCAGGCGGTGGTAATCCATGCGGCCTATTTTAGGAGGCGAAAAAACGCCTCAAGCCACGCAGCGTGTGGTTTGCGGCATTCTCAGTCACACCGATTTGTATTCCAGGGCTGAAAAAAATAAACCCCGGCGATTGCTCGCCGGGGTTTATTCATTTAGAAACTACTTTTTAGTCGCAACTTACTCAAGCCTCAACCACACTGCCCGACATAACCGCAAGCGGTACAAAAATCGCAACCGTCTTTGTGGATGACCGTGGGATTACCGCATTCCGGGCAAGCTTTGCCTGCCATGGTGGTAGGCGCTTCCTGGTTTTTAGGGGTGTCCAGCACGCCCATGTCGCGCAGGGGGAGGCCTTCCTCGTCCAGCACACCCAGCATGGCATAGCGGTGAATGATCAGACGTGCGATGTAGGCCACCGTCGAAGGCCAGGTTTGCTGGCGACGTTCACCGTGCGTCAAGCCTGGCACAAAGGCCATGAAGTGACCCAGGGGTTCTGCGTAGTTGAGCAACTTGCGCAACTTCATGCCGATCCAGGCCGGGTCGATGACTCGCATGTCGAGCGACAGAAGTCGGGCCAGACCATCCAAGGCGCGCGGGTAATTGCCGGAGAAGCCCACGGCGCAAGGCCGGGTCACGATGGCACCGTCATGGCCTTGCAAATTCACTTCCTTGAGCGTGACCGTGAAGGCTTCGCCGGTGGCAGGGTTGTCCACATCGACCGACCATGCCAGTGTGCCGGAAGGTCCGGTTTGCGGCTCACCGCGGCTGAACATGGCGTCCATGACGGGTGTTGGCAACTTGGCGTCTGCGCCGGGCAAGGCCTTGAGTTGGTCGCAACGCCAGCGAATAACGGCAGCGGTCGCGGCCACCACACCCGGGAACAAGCGCTTTTCACCGTGCGGAGGGAAGGGCATTTCAAACGAATGCTCTTCGGCCACGGTGGCCAGTGCATCGAGTTTGAGTTGCAGCCAGGCGGGGTCATTGGCGCGCAAATCCATGGACAGCGTTTTGGCCAGTGCGCCCAATCCGCGCGGTTGGTCGGTGCCGTTCACCCATACTTCAAAAGGTTTCGGTGCGCCGCCTTCTTCGCCAGCCAGTTCGCCCATGAACAAGGCGAAGTCACCAAAAGGATGGTGCACCATGAAGGTCCACGCCGGGTTGCCGGCTGGCAGTTCCGGCCGGCTTGGCCAGCGCAGAGAGGACAAAACGGGCGTCGGCAGGCGCTCCAGCGACAGGCGCTGATTGGCGCCGTCGATGTGCAAGGGTTCCGACGCAGCGGCCGTCGGCGTCAGGCTCAGGACCGAGCCCAGCACCGAGTTGGGCCGATACGTGGCCAGGCCTTTCAAACCCGACTGCCAGGCTTCCATGTACAGATGCTGGAAGTCGGCATAGGGGTAATCCGCCGGCACATTGACGGTTTTGGAAATGGCGGTGTCGATATAAGGGGCCACGGCGGCCACCATGGATTCATGGGCCTGGGCACTCATTTCGAGGGCGGTGACGAAGGCCGGGGTGAGGGGCGTGTTCTCTCCGCGCAGGTGGCGGTACAGGCGCCAGGCGTGGTCTTCGACCGCATATTCCTTGAAGCTGCCGTCGGGCATGCGCTTCTTGCGGGTGTAACTCCAGCTGAAGGCCGGCTCAATCCCGTTGCTGGCGTTGTCCGCAAAGGCCAGGCTGATGGTGCCGGTGGGCGCAATGGAGAGCAGGTGCGAGTTGCGCAGGCCGTGGGTACGGACGCGCTCTTTCAGGGAGGCGGGCAAGCGCGATGCGAAGGTCTGGCCGCTGAGGTACAGGTCGGCATTGAACAAGGGGAAAGCCCCGCGTTCTTTGGCGAGTTCAACGGACGCATCGTAGGCGGTGTCGCGCATCAGGATGGAGATTTTCTCGGCCATGTCGCGTGCTTCTTGCGTGTCGTAGCGCAAGTTGAGCATGACCAGGGCATCGCCCAGGCCGGTAAAGCCCAAGCCGACGCGGCGTTTGCTGCGGGCTTCTTCCTGCTGTTGTGGCAGTGGCCAGACGGTCACGTCGAGTACGTTGTCCAGCATGCGGGTGGCCACGCGCGCTACTTCGCTGAAGGCAGCCTCGTTAAAGCTGGCATTCTTTTCAAAAGGACGGTCAATGAAGCGGGTCAGGTCAATTGAGCCGAGGCAGCAGCAGCCGTAAGGGGGCAGGGGCTGTTCCGCGCAGGGGTTGGTGCTGGCAATGGTTTCGCAATACGACAGGTTGTTGTCGCGGTTGATGTGGTCCAGAAACAAGACGCCAGGCTCGGCATGGTCGTAAGTGGAACGCATGATCTGGTCCCACAGCTCGCGTGCCTGCAATTTGCGGTAAACCCACAAACCGCTTTCCTTGATCTGGTAAGCACCGGCTTCCTTTTGGGCCGCGCCAGGCTCGGCACGGTGAATCAGGGTGAATTCGCCGTCTTTTTGCACCGCTTCCATGAAGGCGTCGCTGATACCGACTGAAATATTGAAGTTTTTCAGGTCGCCCGTGTCTTTGGCGTGGATGAATTCTTCAATATCAGGATGGTCGCAACGCAAGACACCCATTTGCGCACCGCGCCTTGCACCGGCAGATTCGACGGTTTCGCAGGAGCGGTCAAACACGCGCATGTAGCTCACAGGGCCGGAGGCGCTGCTTTGCGTGCTGCCCACCCAGGCGCCGCGCGGGCGAATGCGCGAGAAGTCATAACCCACACCGCCACCGCGGCGCATGGTTTCGGCAGCTTCGGTCAGCGCGGTGTAAATGCCGGGGTGGCCATCTTCCACATGGGCGATGGAGTCACCCACCGGCTGCACGAAGCAGTTGATCAGCGTGGCGGACAAATTGGTGCCGGCGGCAGACTGGATGCGTCCGGCTGGCAAAAAGCCGTTTTGCAAGGCTTGCAGGAATTTGGCTTCCCATTGCTTTTGTTGATCCGGCGCTTCCACTTCAGCCAGGGCGCGTGCCACACGCTGGTTGACGTCAAAAATGGTTTTTTCTGTGCCTTTGCTGTACTTCTCAATCAGCACTTCTTCGCTGATTTGTTGAGGGGCGAGGCTTAAGGCCGGTTTGCTACGTTCGGTTGTTTTTTGCGACATGACTGGTGTGCTCTCTGAAAAATTCTGGGGGAATGTTAGTGCTGTGCTCGGGACGAATGGTTGATCTGAGACAAACTTGGGACGAACAATTAGTTTGATGAAACACTATAGGTAGTGATCATATGCGCAATCAAGCGCTATGGGTAGTGTTTCAAGATGTAACGCAATGTGTAGGGCGTGAATGCAGACGGAGAAAATAAGGCGGATCATTTTTATAAGGGCAGAAGCGCGGGAGAATCCCCTCTTGCGGTCGGAGTAAGGATAAAAAATGAAACGAATGAGCCTGTGGGCGCCAATAGGATTAATGGCAATGACCTCAGTAGGGGTTTTAGCCCATGAACAAGATACCCAGGCCAGGGTCTGGGGTGCGTCGTGCGCGGCCTGCCACGGTACGCAAGGCACAAGTCTGGGGGGGATCCCGTCCCTCGCAGGTGTGGACAAGACGCAGCTTTTACAGAAACTGCAAGCCTTTAAACAAGGCACGCTACCCGCCACCGTGATGCACCAGCACACCAAAGGCTACACCGATGCGGAGCTGGCGCGCCTGGCTGACTTCTTTTCCCGCCAACCCCGCTGAGGACCCCCCTATGAGCATGATGAACAAACTCAACCGGCGCAGTCTGTTGGCTGCCGTCGGCGGTGCCGCCGCCTGGTCTTTGGCAGGATGCGCGACGGTCACGCGCCCCAGCGCACGCGTGGTCGTCATCGGCGGCGGTTTTGGCGGCGCCACAGCCGCCAAGTACATCCGGATGTGGGCGCCCGAGATTGAGGTGGTGCTGGTGGAGCGTGACGCCGCTTTTGTGTCCTGCCCCCTGAGTAACCTGGTGCTGGGCGGCTCGCAAACCATCGACGACCTGACCACGGGCTATGACACCTTGGCGAAAAAATATGGCGTGCGGGTGGTGCGGGACGAAGCCCTGCACATTGACGCTGTCAAGCGCGAAGTGCGCCTGGCGCGTGGCGATACGCTCAAATACGACCGCTTGATCGTGTCGCCGGGCGTTCATTTTCAATACGACCAAGTGCTTGGACTGGGCAGCACCGCCGCCCAGTCGCGCGTGCTCCATGCCTGGAAGGCGGGGCCGCAAACCGTGGCCTTGCGGCGCCAGCTTGAAGCCATGCCCGATGGCGGCGTCTATGCGCTGCATATTCCGCAAGCGCCCTTCAAGTGCCCGCCCGGACCGTATGAACGGGCTGCGCAGGTGGCGTTCTATTTCAAGCAGCACAAACCGCGTTCCAAGGTGTTGGTGCTGGACGCCAATCCCGACATCGTTTCCAAAAAAGCCCTGTTTCTCAAAGCCTGGACCGAGCGCTACCCCGGCCTGATTGACTACCGGCCCAACAGCGAACTGGTGCGCGTGGATGCCGTGCAGAACACGCTGGAGCTGCAATTCGAGACCGTGCGGGCAGACGTGCTCAATGTGGTGCCGCCGCAGCAGGCCGGGCTGATTGCACAGACTGCCGGTCTCATCACCGCCAACCAGAAGTGGTGCGGCGTGAACTTCCAGACCTTTGAGTCGCTGGTGGCGCCGGGCATTCATGTACTGGGCGATGCAACGCTGTCGGCCCCCGCCATGCCCAAGTCAGGGTTTATGGCGAATAACCACGCCAAAGTGGCCGCCGATGCTGTGATTGCCTTGCTGACCGGGCGCGAAGTCAACCGCGACCCCATTCTGGCCAACACCTGCTACAGCTTTGTCTCGGATACCGATGCCATGCATGTGGCCTCGGTTCACAAGTACGACGCGGTCCAGAAAACGCTGGTCGTGGTGCCGGGTTCCGGTGGCTTGTCACAGCAAGCCAGCACCCAGGAAGGGCAGTATGCCAAGGCGTGGGCGCGCAATATCTGGGCTGACAGCTTGCTATGACGCGTTTGAAAAAAGTCAGCCTGGCGCGCCGCCGCCTCCTGCAGGCGAGTGGGTCGGTCTTGACGCTGGCCGCCACGCTGGGCCTCGGGCTGCTGCCAGCACGAGCCCGGGCTGGCACGAGCCGGCCCGCCTTCGAGGCCAGAACCCAGGCCGCTGCGCTCCAGCAACTCGGCGCGGAGTCAGCGCTGGAAAGCCCGGACATCTTCATCAAAGCCCCGCAACTCTCCGAGAACGGCGCTTTTGTTCCGCTTGAAGTGACCAGCAATATTCCTGGCACTAGTTCCATTTCGGTGCTGGTTGAAAAGAACCGCTACCCGCTGATTGCCACATTCCGTTTTGGTGTCGGGGTCGAGGCTTTTGTCAGCACGCGCATCAAGATGGCCGAAACCTCGGCGGTGCGCGCGGTTGTGCAGGCGGACGGCAAGTTCTATACCGCCGCCACCGAGGTGATGGTGATCCTGGGCGGCTGCGGCTGAACCAGCGGGAATGAACGGATGACACCCTTGATCAAAATTCGCGCCCGCCTGGACGGCGACAAGCTCGACTTGCGCACCCTGTCAAACCATCCCATGGAAACCGGGCAGCGCAAGGATGGCGCCGGGCAAACGGTGGCGGCCCATTTCATTGAACACTTCACCGTCACGCTCAATGGCCGGACGGTGGTCCAGGTCGAGTGCGCCCAGGGACTGTCGGCCAATCCCCCTTTGGGCTTCCGGCTCAAAGGGGCCAAAGTCGGCGACCTGCTGGTCGTCGCCTGGCAAGACTCTCGCGGCGAGAAAAACAGCGAAACGCTGGTGCTGGCATGAGCCTGCAAGAAGTGCTGGCGGGCAATTGAATTCATTGGTGCCCAACTTATTCCTGTTCAAGTTTTTTCATGGGGAAACTAGGCACAATGCCGCTCTGGTCCGGTTGTCGGGCCGTGTCAACCCGCGAGTCACCATGAGAGCATTGTTTGTTTTGCTGTTGTTGCTGAGCCTGAGCCAGACCGGCCAGAGCCAAAATCTTGAGCGAGGCAAGGAGATCAACGCCACCTGCGCCGGCTGCCACGGCGAGTTCGGTCAGGGCGGCAAACATGGTGAATATCCGCGTATCGCCGGTCAGCGCCAGGGCCATATCGTTCAGCAGTTACGTGCTTTTCGCGCGCGCACCCGCTTGAATCTGCCGATGTTCCCCTACACCCAGGAACGCGAACTGCCTGAAGCCGATATCGAAGATGTGTCGGCCTATCTGGCCTCGGTCGAGTTGCCGACCAAATGGCCTGAGTTCAAAGACAGCGACGACGCCCTGACCCGCCTGACGGCGGTTGACAAGGTGATGATCATCCCGCGTGCCCCCGGCAATCTGGACAATGGCAAGGCGATTTACCAGAAAGAATGTGTCACCTGCCATGCGCGCGACGGCATGGGGCGCGGCAAGTTCCCCCGGCTGGTGGGGCAGTACACCAGTTACCTCAAAAAGCAGATGGACAGCTTCATCAAGGGCGAACGTGCGCACGACGAGGTGGAGATGGTGGGTATCCTGAACCAGTTCAAGGAACAGGACCTGCAGGACATTCTGGCCTACTTGACCTCGATTCAGGCCGCGCAGCCCTGATTTTGCATGAATTCATGATGAAATAAGGCTCTAGCCCCCGTGTAATATGCGTGAGTAGCTATTGTATTTATAGCAATATCTGGAATTGAAATTCTTCAAGGAGCACCCTGCATGAAACAAACTTTATGGTCACGCGCAGCCCCGGTCGGGCTGGCTCTCTGGCTGGCGCTGCAGGCGGCCGTGGTGGTGGCGCAACCGGCCACGGTGGGCATGAACGAGTTGCCAATTCACGACGCCGCGCGCATGAGTACCAAGGCAGATGTCGAACGCCTGTTGCGGGCCGATCCCAAAAATCGTGACGTTCGCACCGCTTTGGGTGCAACGCCCATGCATTACGCGGCGATGAACCTCGACAGCGGGCCGCTCAAGGCGCTGATTGCCGCCGGTGCCAATCCGAATGCCCGAGACAGCGAAGGTCGCACGCCTTTGCACATGGCCGCTTTTGCCACCCGGACCGAACACACCAAGTTGCTGCTGCAAGCCGGGGCCGACCCGCTTCTGAAAACAGAAGCCGGCCGTGACGTGCTGAGCCTGGCGCGCAAGGTGCGGGCCGATGAAGTGGCCGGTGAAATTTCGCTATGGATACTCAAGGGCTGCAAGCCGGGGCGGCCATGCTGATGCGGCGCACCAGACTGCCTCAGTTATTCCTGCTGGCCTTTGCGCTGGCCGGATCTTGCGGGTTTACCCAGCAGGCCATGGCGGCCGATCCGGTCCCGTTGCCGCCGGTGGTGGTGTATGCGCCCAGCCCGTGTCTGTCGTGTATTGATTGGGCTGACCATCTGCGCCAACACGGCTTTACCGTCACCCTGGAAGAAAAACTGCTGGTGGACATGCCTAAGGTCAAGCGCTGGCTCAATGTGCCTTCCGACCTGGAATCGGTGCATACGGCGCGCGTGGCCGGCTACTTCATTGAAGGGCATGTGCCGGCCGAAGATATTTTGATGCTGCTCCAGGAAAAACCCCTGGCACGCGGCTTGGCCGTGCCGGGCCTGCCGCGCGGCGCGCCCGGACGTGAGAGCTACAACCCCATTTGCGACACCGCCTGCACCATTCTTGACAACGCCGGGCAGGAACATGAAGTGCGTCGCGAAGCGTTCAACACCATGCTGGTCGGCCCCGATGGCCGAACCAGTGTGTATGCGCGCCACTGAACACAGAGTTTGAATTATGGCGCGGGAACGCCCAGGCTTTCTGCGTACAAGGCGCGTGCCCAGTGCAGGTCTTCGTCACGCGGCTGTGGGTTGTCGTGCTGGCGAACGGCTTGCATCAGGATGCCGTCTCCGCGCAGGCGGTATTGCGCCTCCAGGGTCAGTTGCTCGAGCGGTTCTGCATCCAGCCAGACATGGCAAATGCTTTCCGGCAGGGCCGCCGCAGCAGGCGTTTCGCCCCGGCTGTTGGCAATGATCTGCAAAGCAGCGGTCACGCCCTGGCGCGTGGCGATGTGGGCGGTTTTGGGGTAATGGCCAAACAGCGGCGAAACGGAATCGAGCAAATCACCCACCAGGTACACGCGCTCATCCAGCGGTGAGCGCAGCCGCAAGGGGTCCGCTCCGGCCCAGCGGGTCGGCTGGCCTTGGGCGTTGCGGCCCAGCAAGCCGGTTTGCGCCACCAGGGTATTGGCGCGCATCGGGGGCAACAAAATGGCGTGGTCGAAGCGCATGTCACCGTCATCGGTGCTCAGCTTGCGTGCGAACGGATCGATCGATAGCCCGCTGGTGTGAGGCCGATGCACGATCTGGTCGGGGTAGCGCTCGGCAAACAGGCGGGTGAAACGGGGGATGCCGCCACTGGCGTCAAGCACCGTCAGTTTCCCTGGAATGCGCCGGGTCTTGAGCATCCAGCCGATCAGCATGGCCCGTTCATAAGGCGCGGGCGGGCAGCGGTAAGGCGGCGGTGGGATGGTCATGACCAGGTCGCCGCCGCGAAACTCATTGAGTTTGCGTTTGAGCAGGTCGAGTTCGCTAGCGACAAAGCCCGCTGGAAACTGTTCACGCGCTTGGGCGACGGCGCGGGTGTCGTCGCCAAACCAGTCGGTGTAGTCGTAGGCTGTGCCCGCTGCCAATACCAGCCAGTCGTAGCCGAAACGTCCCTGGCTGGTCTGAACCTCGCGTTGTGCGCGGTCAATCGACTGGACGTCGGCGCTCACAAAGCGATAGCCAAGCGTCTGCGCCAGCGCGGCGAGATCGACCCGCGCCAGACGCTCGGGCGTGCGCTCCACCAGCCAGGCGTTGCTCAAGGACAAGGATCGAAAAACAGGGTCGCGGTCAATCACCAGCACGTCGAGTTCGGGGGCGCTGCGGCGCAGTTCGCGCGCGGCACTCAAGCCCGCCCAGCCGCCGCCGACGATCACCACGCGTTGTCCAGTCGGACGAGTTGTGCTGGCGGCGCCCAGGCCGGACCACAGCAGACCGGCGCTGCCCAGTGTGGTCAGCAGGGCGCGACGTTTCATTGGCCGTCGGCTTTCATCCATTGCTCAATGCGCGAAACGATCTCTGTGACCGGTACGCCATAGCCAAACTTGGCGAGCAACTGACCGTCAGGTCCGAGCAGGAACAATCCGGCGGTGTGGTCCATGGTGTAGACGTTGGCGCTGGCGCCGGGTTCCTGTACTTTTTCAAACTGAATTTTGAAGCTGTCAGCTGCCCGGCGAACCAATGCCGGACTGCCGGTCAGACCCAGAATGCGTGCATCGAAGTTGCGGGTGTAGGCATCCAGCACCTGGGCGGTGTCACGCTCCGGGTCCACCGTGATGAAGATCGGTTGCACTTGGCTGGCTCGTTCGCCCAAGCTAGCCATGACCTGCTGCATCTCCAGCATGGTGGTGGGGCAAACGTCCGGGCAACCGGTGAAACCAAAGGCCACGAGTTGAAAGCGTTCACGGAAATCTTCCGACGTCACCGCGCGGCCTTTGCCGTTCATCAACAGGTAGCGTGGCGACAAGCGGGCTGGGGCCAGTCCTCCAATGATCTCCGTGGGGTCGGCCTCGACGGGGCGACTCGTTTGCGCGGCTGTGGTGCCCGTCAGGCCGGTAAGGGTGGCCAGTAGCAGGGCCAGCAGGCCGTGGCGTGTCGTTGGGGTCAACATGGTTTACGGTTTTTGTGAGGGCGTACCGGGCGTAGCCTCTGCGGCCTGGATGGGCAGGCTGGTTTGCAGCCGCGGTGCCAGGGCGTCAAGTTGTGCCGTTAGCTTGGCCGTGTCCGGGCAGGCCGCAGTGCTGCGCGTCTGGGCGAGGTAGCTCTGCTGGGTTCCTTCTTCGAAGGCGCTGCCAAAGCGGGCTGTTTTGGGTGCATGCGCGAGCATCATGCTTTTGATGCGCCCGGCCACCTTGAGTTCCTGGCAAGCCAGTGCTTGACCGTTGACTTGCGCCAAGTCGCTGATCGCTTGCAGGCCGGCATCCGTTTGCGCATGAGCCGGTGCCAGTAGCGCGTGGGCCAGTCCCAGGGCGAGAGTCAAATGGGTGCGGTATTTCATGGGTTGATTCCTTGGTGGCGGGGGCAGTTCACATCCGTGGACGCGGGTCCTGCAGCACCCTGTGCGGTGAAGAAAATGGGGCCAGTCGTTCGAGGAAATCGAGCAACTCAAAAGCCGGTGTGTTTCTAAAGAAAGTCGCTTTCGGCGTTTCCATCCAGATTCTGTCAGCGTACAGCAAGACCTCGTGTGGCGTGTCGCCTACTTGATTGCGATCACGGTCAAACCCCTGGTAGTCGTCCCAGCGGTTGTCGCTCCACTGGTTGGCGCTACCGACGCCCGGTGCGCTGATGGCCACGGTGGTCAGGTTGTTGTCAAAGCGGTTGTTGCTGAAGAGGTGACCGCCCGCCTCACCGTAAAAGAACAGGCCGATGATGTTGTACGCAAACTGGTTGCCACGCACCGTCAATTTCCCGCCGCCGACCACCGGTGCATCCATTTTCATGCCCACCGAGCAATGCAGGATGGTGTTGTTTTCGATCAGGCTGTCGTCGCTTTCCCGGATCACGATGCCGCCCCCGCCGTCCGTCAGGGCATGGGACACGTGGTTGCGGCGCAGCGTGATTCGGGGCGAATACAAGGCCACGATGCCGGTGCCGGTATGGCTCAAGCGGTTGTCCTCGGCCAGCAGACGGGGTGAAAAAATGATGTGCATGCCGTAGCGGCCATCGGTAAAGTGGTTGCGCAGCAACTGGTTGTCGGGCGAGTTGGTCAGGATCACGTCCCGTCCTTGGGTGAAAACGTTGTCTTCAACCCGGTTGTGGTGGCTGTTCCACAAGCGCAGCGAGTCGCCACGCAAACCGGTTGACAGGGGTTTGCCCACGACACGGTTGCCTTTGACCAGTGAGCGGTTGACGCCTTTGAGGTGGATGCCAAACAGCACATCTTCCAGGTCATTGTTTTCAACCCGGTGCTCGTCGCCCTGCAGCATCAGCCCGGCGTCCAGGCGGTCGTGCGAGTCGCCGCTGCCGCGCAGGCGCAGGCCGCGCACGGTCACGCCGTTGGTGGCCACGCTCAAGATGGTGCTGCGGCCATCGCCCTGGATCACGGCCTTGCCGGCACCTTCCAGAATCAGGGGGCGGTTGATGGTGGCGGGTCCGAGGTAAACACCCGGCGCCAGATGCAGGGTGCCGCCCGCCGGGGTGGCGTCGATCAAGGGTTGCAGGGCTTGCGGGGCCGCCAGCGCCAGCGGTATCCACAGCGCCAAAAAGCAGGCCCGTGCCAGGGTAAGCAGCATTTTCATGACGAACTGGCCGTTGGCCCGTTCAACCCACGCTGGCCTGAGTGGACGCGCATCAACAGGACGAAGGCCAGTGCGCCGCCGTTCATCAGCAGGGCGTACACCACGCTGGGTACGCTCATGTCGGGTGAGTTCAGCACTTGAAGGCAAACGTAAATACCCAGGGCGGAGTTCTGCAGGCCACATTCGGTCACCACCGCGATGCGATCGCGCGGCATCAGGCCAAATTGACGGCTCAACACCCAGGCCCCCGCCAAAATCGACAGGTTCAGCAACAGACTGGCGGGTCCAATCGTGGCCAGATGATCCAGCAGCACCTGGCGCTGGTCCCAGAAGGTGCTCAAGACAATGAGGATGAACAAGGCCGTGGCCATGCGCCCGGCCACGGGCTCGATGCGCGCGACCTTCAGCGGTTGCCAGGCCCGCAGCGCCATGCCGGTCAGTACCGGCACCGTGGTCAGCAAGAAAATACTGCGTACCATGCCTGCAACATGGAATTCAAGACCCATGCCGCTGGCCATGAAAAAACGCATCGAACCATCTACCACCAGCGGCAGCGAGAGCACGGCAGCCACGCTGGTGATGGCGGTGAGTGAGATGGACAAAGCCACGTCGCCGCGTGCCAGGTGGGTCAACAACCCGGAACTGACGCCGCCAGGGCAGGCTGCCAATACCATCAGCCCCACGGCCATGACGGGATCAAGATGGAGCGCCCAGGCCACGCCAAAACCCAGCAAGGGCACCATCAACAGTTGGCCGATCAGGCCCACGATCAGTGCGCGCGGGCGTTGCAAAACCCTTTGAAAATCATCAATGCGCAGGGTCAGGCCCAAATACAGCATGATGAAAGCCAATGCCAGCGGCAACAGTTGGGTCAGTATCGTCAGACTCATAGAAAGATACCGACGGCCAGCAACAGGGAGAGGATCAGGCCGACCTTGGCGGTGGCTGCCAATAAAGCATTGAGGGCGGCCGCAGAGGGCGCCTGGCGCAAGCGCTGGGTTAATTGCACGCTGTGGGGCAGGGCCAGCAGCGCCAGCAGCGCACCGGTGTGACCGCGCCAGGCCAGCAGCACCACCACCGCAAAAGGGAGCAGCATCATGGCGGTGTAGGCACTGCGGGCATGAACCCGGCCCAAACGAGCCGCCAGGGTGTGCCGACCGCTGCGCAAGTCATCTTCCAGATCACGGTAATTGTTGACCAGCAACACGGCCGCTGCTGGTAGCCCGAGCGTCGCGCCACACAGCAAGGCGTCGAGTGAGGGCGTGCCGCTTTGCAGCCAGTGGCTCCCGGAGACGGCGACCAAACCAAAAAATACCAACACGAAGACTTCACCCAGCGCGGTATGGGATACCGGTCGGGAGCCGCCCGAGTAGGCCCAGCCCGCCAGCAAGGACGACACCCCGGCCAGCAAAATCGGCCAACCGCCCTGGCTGACCAGGTAACTGCCGATGACCACGGCCAGACCATAGCTGAAGGCGGTGGCCCGGTGCATGGTGCTGGCACTGACCCAGCCTGCGGCGGTGACGCGCAGCGGGCCGACACGGTCGGGCCGGTCGTTGCCTCGCTCGAAGTCGATCACATCGTTGTGCAGGTTGGTGCCAATCTGGATCAGCAGCGCGCAGGCCAAGGCGGCTAATAACGCAGGCCAGTGCCGCAGGCTGCCATCGGCCCAGGCCAATGCCGTGCCGAGCAGCACGGGGGCGACCGCGATGCTCAAGGTGCGCGGCCGAATGGCGGTCCACCAAACACGTCGTCCAGGCAAGGGCAGGTTCAACAGGGCGGAGTGAGATTCAGATGACATGTTGACGCGATCCAAAATGCAGGCAGGCAATACCAAACGACCCGTTTTCCCAGTGGATGTCGGTAAATCCAGCCTCTTGCATCAACGCAGAAAAACCACGCTGATCCGGGAAGCGCCGGATCGATTCGATCAGGTACTGGTAGGCCTGAGGTTCCCCTGCCACCGCAGCGCCGAGACGGGGAATGACCAGAAAAGAGTAAAGGTCGTAAAACGGAGCCAGCCAGGCCGCAGGCCGTGAAAACTCCAGGCAGACGAAACGCCCGCCGGGTTTGAGCACACGGTGAATCTCGGCCAGGGCCGCTGTCAAATGGGTGGCATTGCGCAGCCCGAACGACACCGTCAGCAGGTCCACACTGGCATCGGGCAGCGGCAGGTGCTCGGCTTCGCCGGCCAGCCACTGTAAATCCTGGCTGTTGGGGCGCAGGCGGCCGACCTGCATCATGGCCAGACTGGGGTCGCACACCAGCACCTGCCGATTCTTGCCGAGCAGCAAGCGCGCCACGTCGCCCGTGCCACCGGCCAGATCCACCACGCGACCCACCACGGTGGCCACGCGCCGGGCCAGCTTGCGTTTCCAGAGGCGGTGAATGCCCATGCTCATCAGGTCGTTCATCAAGTCGTAGCGCGGCGCCACGGCGTTGAAAACCAGACGGATGCGTTCGCGGCGCTCGTCACTGCTGACGGACTGCTTGCCGAAACTTCGGTTGATGGCGGGTTCCTGCTGCATCGGCTTAACGTAGCGCGCGCTCTACGGCGATGTCCAGTTGCTCACGGGTCATGGCGCCCATCCGGCTGGCAACGACGGCGCCTTCTTTGTTGAGCACCACCGTAAATGGCAGTCCGGCCTTGTTGTTGCCAAGCGAGCGCATCAACTCGATGCCCGGCGCGCGGGTGAGCAAGACGGGGTAGTTGATGTCATAGGCCCGGCCAAAGTCACGCACCGGAGCGGGGTCGGTTTCGATATTGACCCCGATGACATCGACGCCGGTTTTGCGCAGTTGCAGGGCCACCAGTTCGGGAATTTCAACCCGGCATGGCGGGCACCAGCGCGCCCAGAAATTGATGATCATGGGCCGACCGCGATGGCTGCCAAATGGCACCGCCTTGTTGTCCAGGTCGTACAGCGTCGCGGCAAAGAGCGCCTCGGTGCGGATGTGCCCGGGTTCTTCGAGGGTCAAGCCGCCCTGCGTGTTTGGTTTTGCCTGGGCATGTGTTGCCGTGCTGGCCACACCCAGCAGCAAGGCCAGCAAGCCATAGCCGAGAGATCGAATCAAGGCAGGTCTCCGCGGCGAAACAGCAGAAAGCCTGTGAACGCTGCCACCAGGCCCAAGAGGGCAGGGTAGGCCAAGGCAAAAATCTTGTAGCCGAGCGCGCCAAACAAGTCGAGGATCACATAGGCCGAGGGGCCGAGCACGATCAATTGCGGGTCGAACATGGCCAGGGCTGCGGTGCGAAATACCTGCAGCGGGTTGGCCAAGGCAATCGTCACGGCGAGTTCGGGCGAAATCTTGCCCTGAATCATCACGCCCAGCAGAATCAGGTCAAGAAACAGCAGGAATGTGAGCCAGACCAGAAAGGCGGCCCCTTGGGCCATGTCGGTGGTGCGGGCCAGCGACGAGATCAGCATGCCTATGCCCAGGAAGCAGGCAGCCATGACCGCCAGCAGCGCGGTGTAATAAGTGAAGATGCCCCAAGGCACTTCAATACCACGCACCAGGGCGATCAGCACGGCCAGCACCATGGCGCCAAACACCGGCAGAAAGATCACCAGGTAGCGCCCCAGAATCTTGCCCCAAAACCAGGCTGCCAAGGACACGGGAAGAGACAGCAGGTATTCATAAACCCCGGCTTCACGGTCCCCCGCCACCGAGCGCACGGTGGTGATCAACACAAAAATCGGCAGAATGGCCATCGTCAACTGGATGTAGGTCACCAACAGGCGCGACAGGCCAATGAAGCCCAACACGCGGGATTCGGTCAAACCAAACAGAAACAGCAGCGCCACAATGCCGCCGAACACCAGGGTGTAGATCAGGAACCAGCGCGCGCGCAGGGATTCAACAATATCGAGTTTGGCAGTCAGCCAGAGTTGTTTCATAGGGTGTGAGTCGAGTTATTTTGGATGGCCAGAAGGGCGCGTGCCGGGCTGGCAGTCGGCTGGCCACATGCCGGAGGTTTTTTGGCACATGGCGTCAAAGGCGATGGTGTTGGCCTGCGATTCGGCGAAAGCGGCGTAGTTGTAACCCATGGGAGAGGTCTTGCCGCTGAGGTAATGGGCCTGACGGGCATCGAGCCACTTGTCTCCTTTGCCGTCAAATGCTGCTACCCAGAACCTTGTGGCCGCGTCAGTCATCCACGGGTGTTCCTTGAGTTTTTCGGCGCGCCAGGTGGTCGCACAGCCGATGTCGTCAAATTTGAAAAACGTGTTGTTGGAACCGCCTCGAATCTGGACCGCAAAGCGGCGGTCGGAGATGCTCATTTTGCAACGGGTGCAGTTGTCGCGGTCCCATTTGAACGGGACCATGCCCTCGGGCCAGACGCCTTCGTCGCCACAGGCTGTCAGCAGGGAGGCCAGTGGCGTCAGGAGGAACCCCTGGGCCAACAGAATGCGTCGCCTCATGGATTGATCTCGGTGAGCGACACGTGACTGACCACCGCCACGTAACGCGACACCGTGCCCAGAAAGCGCAAGCGATCCGGTCCGGCAATCTGGCCTTCCCATTGGGTTCCTGCCTCGTCGATCGCCTGGAAGTTCCACAGCCCCATGGCCTTGGACAGGGCCGGTTCGGGATACCGGGACACCACGCGGCCCGACAACATGCCCGTCAGTGCCACGTCTTCCGCCATGCTCTCATCGAGAACGACTTTGCCCATATCGAGTTCAACCACGCGGTTGACCAGCGCCGAAACTTCGTTAATGCGGTGACTTGAGATCAGCATGGTGGCGTTCTCGGCACGCTCTGCCAGCAATTCAAAGAATATCTTGCGTGCCTGCGGGTCCAGGTTGGCGGCAGGTTCATCCATGATCAACACTTTGGCATCGCGGCCGAGGGCGATCGCGATCAACAGTTTTTGCTTCATGCCGCCGGAGAGCTTGTTGAAGGGGCGCGACAAGATGCTGCTGACATCCAGGCCCAGACGCTTGGCGATCTCAAACATGCGTTCTGGGGGGGTGTTGCATAGTGCAGCGGAAAAATTGATCAGTTGATCCACCGGCATCTTCAGGGGCGGAGGCAGTTGCGGCACGAAGCCGATCAAGCCCAGCACGTCGGTGCGTTCGAGGCGCGGGTTGCGCCCCTGAATCAGCACTTCACCATCATGGGTGTACTCGCCGAGCAGGCAGCGGATCAAGGTGGTTTTGCCTGCGCCGTTGGAGCCGATCAGGGCGACGCGTTCGCCCAGACCCACCTCCAGATTGATGCCATCAAGAATACGGGCGCGCCGAAAGGATTTGCTGACTTGGTTAAAACGGATCACGGA
>JAZKHK010000037.1:0-31121 GCA_040385425.1 Pseudomonadota bacterium
GCGGCAAGGGCCTGATCGAGCGCATCAGCCGCGACGCCAAGGTGCCGGTCATCAAACACCTGGACGGCAATTGCCATGTTTACGTCGATGACCCGTGCGACATCGCCATGGCGGTCACGGTGGCCGACAACGCCAAAACCAGCAAATACAGCCCCTGCAACGCGACCGAAAGCCTGCTGGTGGCCCGCCGCGTGGCGGCCGAGTTCTTGCCGCTCATTGGCCGGATTTATGCTGAAAAAGGCGTTGAAATGCGCTGCGACCCGGAAAGTCTGGCTATTTTGCAGTCAAATCAGCCTCTAGCCCCTGTCAGTAGTGCGCAGGCAGCTATCAATTCAGGAGCGTCTGCCAAGTTGATTCCCGCGCAGGAGAGCGACTGGTTTGAAGAGTACCTGGCGCCGATCATCAGCATCAAGGTGGTGGACGGCGTGGACGAGGCGATTGCTCACATCAACCAGTACAGCAGCCACCACACCGACGCCATCCTCACGCGCGACCACATGCATGCGCAGCAGTTTTTGCGCGAGGTCGATTCGGCCAGCGTCATGGTCAACACCAGCACCCGCTTTGCCGACGGCTTTGAATACGGCCTGGGCGCCGAGATCGGCATCAGCACCGACAAGTTTCATGCTCGCGGTCCGGTAGGCATCGAGGGGCTGACGTCGTTGAAATATGTGGTGCTGGGGCAGGGCGAAGTGCGGGTTTAGCACCGGGTCATTGACGCAGCGATCCTTGCAAGTCGGATTTCTGCCCCCAAATCAAAAAAAAGTTTAAATTTCACCTTACTCAAGAGGGCCGCATGGTTCCACATCTTGTCACTGCCCTCACCGGCCCCCTCAATGAACTTGAGCAGCGTGTTCTTGACTCCATGCCCGCCATCGAACGCTGGTTCCGGCTGGAGTGGATGGAGCACACACCGCCGTTTTACAGCTCGGTGGACGTGCGCAACGCCGGTTTCAAGCTGGCCCCGGTCGATACCAATCTGTTTCCCGGCTGCTGGAACCATCTCACACCTGAGATGATGCCGCTGGCGGTGCAGGCGGCGATGGCCGCGATCGAGAAAATCTGCCCCGAGGCCCGCAACCTGCTGTTGATTCCCGAAAACCAATCGAGCAGCACCTCTTATTTATCCAGCGTGGCCCAATTGCGCCGCATTTTTCATATGGCCGGCCTGAATGTGCGCATCGGCTCGATCGACCCCGCGATCAAGAAAACCACCACCATTGAACTGCCCAACGGCGAAAGCATCACGCTGGAGCCCGTGATTCGCACCAAGCGCCGCCTGGGCGTCAAGGATTTCGACCCCTGCACCATCCTGCTCAACAACGACCTGATCGCCGGTGCCCCCGGCATTCTGGAAGACATTCATGAGCAATACCTGCTGCCGCCCCTGCATGCGGGCTGGTCCACACGGCGCAAGAGCAAGCATTTCAAGTGCTACGAAGAAGTGGCCAAGCGCCTGGGCAAGCTGCTGGGGGTGGACCCCTGGCTGATCACCCCGATCTTCGACAAATGCACCGGCGTCAATCTGGCCGAGGGGGTGGGGCTGGACGATCTGAGTACTCGGGTCGATGCCGTGCTGACCAAAATCCGCCGCAAGTACAAGGAATACGGCATCAAGGAAAAGCCGTTTGTGGTGGTCAAGTCCGACAACGGCGCCCTGGGCATGGGCATTGTGACCGTGCGCGACGTCAAAGACCTGGAAGTATTCAGCCAAAAAACGGCAGGCGCCGCCGGCAGCACGAACGAGGACAGAGAAGTCCACGATGTGCTGATCCAGGAAGGCGTGCTGACCAAGGAGCGCATGCATGACGCCGTGGCCGAGCCCGTGGTGTACATGATGGACCGTTACGTGGTCGGCGGCTTTTACCGCATCCATGCGGACCGGGGCGTGGATGAAAGCCTGAATGCGCCGGGCGCCAGCTTTGTACCGCTGGCGTTTGACAACAGCACCCACCTGCCGCAGCCCGGTATCCGGCCCGGTGCCAGTGCCCCCAACCGCTTTTACATGTACGGCGTGATCGGGCGCCTGGCCATGCTGGCCGCCAGTTACGAGCTGGAAGCCACCGACCCGGATGCCGAGGTGTACGAGTAAGCGCCTTGCGCGCGTTCAAATTGTGACAATTTGTAGTTGCTGCGTTGCAACAATTTAAAAATTGACCGAATTTAGGGCTTGTTGTGCTGCTGCAAGTTTGACTGGCAGGCGCACAATGGCGGTCCCCAATCGAATGGAACCCCGCTGAGAATCAAGACGGGGAGAACTTGTGTCTGCATCCAAATCGTCCCTCACCGCGCTCACGCTCGGCGCCATTGGCGTTGTTTACGGTGACATCGGTACCAGCGTCCTGTACGCGGTCAAAGAAGTATTCGGCTCCGGTCACGTTCCGTTCACCTCCGACAACGTGTACGGCATCTTGTCGATCTTTTTCTGGACCCTGACGGTCATCATCTCGCTCAAGTACGTCTCGCTGGTGCTGCGTGCGGACAACAACGGGGAGGGCGGGCTGGTCGCCATGCTGGCGCTGGCATCGCAGTCCGTCAAAGATCGCCCCCAGTTGCGGCGCGTTCTGCTGGTGGTCGGTGTTTTTGGCACCTGTCTTTTTTATGGTGACGGCGTCATCACGCCCGCCATCTCCGTGCTGTCGGCGGTGGAGGGTTTGGAGGTCATCTCACCGGCCTTCAAGAAATATGTGATTCCGCTCACGCTGGTCATCCTGTTTGGCCTGTTTGCGGTCCAGAAGAGCGGCACCACCGGCATTGGCAAGTTCTTTGGGCCGATCACCGTGGTGTGGTTTCTCTGCATTGCGGCCCTGGGCGTGGCGCAAATCCTGACCCACCCCACGATTTTGTGGGCTCTCAGCCCGCTTTATGCGCTGGGCTTCATCTGGAACAACCCCGGCACCACCTTCATTATTCTGGGCGCCGTGGTCTTGTGCGTGACCGGGGGCGAGGCGCTCTACGCCGACATGGGGCATTTCGGCAAAAAGCCGATCCGGGTGGCCTGGTTTACCGTCGTCATGCCATGCCTGACCCTCAATTACTTTGGCCAGGGCGCCTTGTTGTTGAACAACCCGGCGGCGGTCAAGAACCCGTTTTTCATGATGGCGCCGGATTGGGCGCTGGTGCCGCTGGTCTGCCTCGCCACCATGGCCACGGTGATTGCGTCCCAGGCCCTGATCTCGGGCGCATTCTCGGTCACCAAGCAGGTCATTCAACTGGGTTACCTGCCGCGCCTGCAGGTGCTGCACACTAGCGTGAAGGACACGGGCCAGGTCTACCTGCCGTTTGTCAACTGGGGCCTGTTTGTCGCCATCGTATTGGCCGTGGTGATGTTCCGCTCATCCAGCAACCTGGCGTCCGCCTATGGCATTGCGGTCACGCTGGACATGCTGATCACCACCGTGCTGACCTTTTTCGTGATCCGCTACAGCTGGAAGTACCCGCTCTCCTTGTGCATTGGGGCGACCGGCTTTTTCTTTGTGGTTGACCTGGCCTTCTTCAGCTCCAACATGATGAAGCTGTTTGACGGCGGCTGGTTCCCGCTCATGATCGGCGGCGCCATTTTTCTGCTCATGCTGACCTGGAAAGACGGCCGGCGCCTGATGAACGAAAAACTGCGGACCGACGCGATTGACCTGCCCAGCTTTCTGGAGGCCGTGTTTGTCAGCCCGCCCGCCCGGGTGGAAGGCACGGCGGTGTTTCTCACGGCCGAGCCCGGTACGGTTCCCAACGCCTTGCTGCACAACCTCAAGCACAACAAGGTGCTGCACGCCAACAACCTGTTTGTCACGGTGCGCAACCACGAGGTGCCCTGGATCGGCATGGCCAAGCGCCTGACGATCGAAGCGCTGGGCCACGATTGCTGGCAGGTCATCATCAACTACGGCTTCAAGAACGACCCTGACCTGCCCAAGGCCTTGCAGCAAATCAAGGGCCGCGGTTGCGAGCTCGACGCCATGACCACCAGTTATTTCCTGTCGCGCGACATCGTGGTTCCGACCATCGGCAGCGGCATGTCGCAGTGGCGCGAAAAACTGTTTGCGCAAATGCACCACAACGCCAGCGCGGCGGCCGAGTTCCTGAATCTGCCCAATAACTCGGTGGTCGAACTGGGCTCCAAGATTGAAATATGAAAACTTGTGGGACAGACCCGGAGCGCAGCTCTGTCCCCCACTGATTAGAGATTTTCGGCGATGCGTTTTTTCAAAGATCTGAGTCCTTCCGCCTTCACCGCCGGTTTTGTCGCCGTGCTGGTGGGCTTCACCAGTTCGGTGGCCATCGTGTTCCAGGCCGCGCAGGCGTTCCAGGCCACGCCCGAGCAAATCACGTCCTGGATGTGGGCGCTGGGGCTGGGCATGGGGCTGTGCTCCCTTGTTCCTTCCCTGTGGCTGCGCAAGCCCGTCATGGTGGCCTGGAGCACGCCCGGTGCGGCGGTGCTGGCCACGGCCGGTCTGGCGGGCGGGTTTTCCATGGCGGAAGCGACCGGTGCCTTCATGGTCTGTGCCGCGCTCATCACCCTGTGCGGCGTCACCGGCTGGTTCGAGCGCGTGATGCATCGCCTGCCGCTGGCCATTGCATCTGGCTTGTTGGCCGGCGTTTTGGCGCGCTTTGGCATGCAGGCGTTCACGGCGGCGCAAACCAACTTGCCGCTGGTGCTGGTCATGCTGAGCACTTACCTGGTCGGCAAACGGCTGGTGCCCCGTTATTGCGTGCCGCTGACTTTGCTGTCTGCTATTGTTTTCGTAGCTGCT
Organism: Pseudomonadota bacterium; assembly: GCA_040385425.1. GTDB lineage: Bacteria > Pseudomonadota > Gammaproteobacteria > Burkholderiales > Burkholderiaceae_C > Rhodoferax. The sequence continues at coordinate 4,749 of JAZKHK010000037.1, forward strand.
CGCGGACAGCTGACGGAGGCTAACGTCAGTTTTGGTCTTGCAATACCGGTTTTTACCGCGCCCAGCTTCACGTTGAGCGCCGCCATCAGCCTGGCCTTGCCGCTGTTCGTTGTGACGATGGCCTCGCAAAACCTGCCCGGTGTCGCGGTCATCCAGGCCGCCGGTTACGCCCAGGCGCCCGGGCGCCACCGGGGCGAGGGCATTCCGATCTCGAAAATCATCACCCTGACTGGCCTGGCCACGCTGGTGCTGGCGCCGTTCGGCGCCTTTGCCCTGAATTTAAGCGCCATCACCGCCGCCATCTGCATGGGCCGTGAAGCGCACCACGACGCCGACAAACGCTACACCGCCGCCGTGTCGTGCGGCCTTATTTACGTGCTGATCGGGATTTTCGGCAGCGCCATCACGGGCCTGCTCACGGCGTTCCCCAAAGAACTGATCGCGGCCATTGCCGGCCTGGCCTTGCTGGGCACCATTGGCACGGCCCTGTCCACCGCGCTGCGCGATGAGCTGCACCGCGAAGCCGCCCTCATCACCTTCCTCGTCACCCTCAGCGGCGTCGTGATTGCCGGGGTCGGCTCGGCCTTCTGGGGGGTGCTGGCGGGCGCGCTGGCGCTGTTTGTGCAACAGTACGGCAAGTCCCGTTTTACCCCTCCACCTTCTGCCTGAACCGAGCCCTTTGCCATGAACCTGCTTTTTGTTGCCGATCCGCTGGATACTTTCAAGATCTACAAGGACACCACCTTTGCCATGATGCGCGAGGCGCAGCGGCGCGGGCACAACGTGGCCGTCTGCGAGCAGCAGGATGTGATGTGGCAGCGCGGCGCCCTGGTCACCGCGCATGTGCGCGACATCGTGCTCACCGGCCAGCCCGAAGCCTGGTTTGAAGTCAAGCAGGAGCGCGCCGTGGCGCTGAAAGACTTTGACGCCATCCTCATGCGCAAGGACCCGCCGTTTGACAGCGAATTCTTCTACGCCACGCATCTGCTGGAACAGGCCGAGCGCGAAGGCGCTCGGGTCTTCAACAAGCCCAGTGCGCTGCGCGACCACCCCGAAAAGCTCGCCATCATGGAGTTCCCGCAGTTCATCGGCCCCACGCTGGTCACGCGCGACGAGGCCGACATCAAGCGCTTCCATGCCGAGCACCAGGACATCATCCTCAAGCCGCTCGACGGCATGGGCGGCATGGGCATCTTCCGCGTCGGGCCGGACGGCCTGAACCTGGGGTCGATTACCGAAACACTGAACCGCCATGGCGCGCAGAGCCTGATGGTGCAAAAGTTCCTGCCCGAGATCGTGAATGGCGACAAGCGCGTGCTGGTGATTGGCGGCAAGCCGGTGCCTTACTGCCTGGCCCGCATCCCGCAGGGCGGCGAAGTGCGCGGCAACCTGGCCGCCGGTGGCAAAGGCGTCGCCCAGCCCCTGAGTGAGCGCGACCGCTTCATTGCCGAGTCACTGGGTCCGATTCTCTTCAAGCGGGGCTTGTTGCTGGTGGGCCTGGACGTGATTGGCGACAGCCTGACCGAGATCAACGTCACCAGCCCGACCTGTTTTCAGGAGATTTTTGACCAGACCGGCTTTGACGTGGCCGCCATGTTCATCGATGCGCTGGAGCAGGCGTTCAAAGCCTGAGCAGCTCGGACGTCCGGGTTGAACAGCAGCACTCCTTGAGGACTTCACCGTCCACAAACACCTGCAATTCGCCGGGCGCAATCGGCACCCAGTTTTCGTTATGGGTCAGCGGCTCGGTCACCACAATCGCCAGCCGGTCTTGCGGGCTGTTGATGCTGGCCAGATCGACCTTAATGTCGTCATCCTTGAGGTGGACTTCGGTGAACGGGTGCTGGCGCAGCACGTAATGCAGTTTGGTACTGGCATGCGCCCACAAGGCCTGGCCGTTGCTCATCAGGAAATTGAAGGTGCCGTATTTGGCGATCTTCGGCACCAGCTCGGCCAGGGTGCGGGTCAACTCCGCCACCGTGGGCACGCCCACATGGGACTTGGCCAGCTCCTGCAACAACCAGCAAAAGGCCAGTTCGCTGTCGGTGCTGCCCACCGGTTTGAAGTTGCCGTGCAACGATGGAGCGTAGTTTTTCAGGTCGCCGTTGTGGGCAAATACCCAGTAGCGCCCCCATAACTCGCGCACAAACGGGTGGCAGTTTTCCAGCGTCACAGCACCCACCGTGGCCTTGCGCACATGGGCCACCACGTTATGGCTTTTGATCGGGTAGGTGCGCAGCATCTTGGCGATAGGCGAGGTGGAGGCGCCTTCCTTGTCTACAAAGTAGCGCACGCCCTTGCCGGGCTTGTTCGGGGTGGCCGCTTCGCTCTCAAAGAAGGCGATGCCCCAGCCATCGGCATGGTGGTCGGTACAGCCGCCGCGCTGCGAAAACCCGCTGAAACTCAGCGTCAAACTGGCGGGTAGGTAGCTGTTCATTCCAAGCAATTGGCACATCTCGACAGTTTAAAGGCTCTGCCTGCCTCAAAACCATGCTGGCACGCAAGAATTGTTGACAGGGCAGTCAGGGCTTTGCGCCGGGGGGACACTTGTTTTTATTTTTGGCCCCGACGACGGGCAGATCAACTCACTGAAATAAATGAAAGGAGCCACCATGTCTACCCAAATTTACGTGAACCTGCCGGTCAAAAACCTCGATAAATCAGTCGAATTCTTCACCCGGCTCGGTTTTGCCTTCAACCCCCAGTTCACCGATGAGAAAGCCGCCTGCATGGTGGTCAGCGAGCATATTTACGTCATGCTGCTGCGGGAGAGTTTTTTTCAGACCTTCACGCCCAAGTTCATTTGCGACACCAGCAAAAACACCGAGGTTCTGCTGTGCCTGTCCCGTGAAAGCCGGGACGAGGTGAACGAGATGGTCCGCCTGGCCGTGGCAGCGGGCGCCAAAACGCCCTGTAAACCCATGGACCATGGTTTTATGTACCAGAGCGGCTTTGAGGACCTGGACGGGCACTTGTGGGAAATCATGTACATGATGCCCACCACGGTCAATATCGGCCCGCAAGACGTCTAAAAAATTCAAAGAATTGTCAGGAATCGCCCTCATGCCCACCAGCCCCATCGTCCAGATCAAACCCCTTGGCTTTCCGTGGGAAACCATCGACCCTTTCCTGTTCTGCGCCTACCACGACGATGCCTACCCACAGGCCAATGCCCAGCTGGGGCCGAATGCCTCGCTGGCGGGGCGCACTCTCGGGCAGGATTTCAGCCGACAGAACGGCTGGAGCATGTATCACGGCACCGCGGTGCCGGGTTTTCCGGCGCATCCGCATCGCGGCTTCGAGACCGTCACCATCGTGCGCAAGGGCTTGATTGATCACTCCGACTCGCTCGGCGCGGCGGCCCGCTTTGGCCGGGGCGACGTGCAATGGCTCACCGCTGGCAAAGGCGTGGTGCATTCCGAGATGTTCCCGCTGCTCGACACCAGCGCGCCCAACCCGCTGGAGCTGTTCCAGATCTGGCTCAACCTGCCCGCCAGCGCCAAGATGTCTGAGCCGCACTTCAAGATGTTCTGGTCGCAAGACATCCCGCGCCAGGTTCTCCAGGATGAGCAAGGTCGCCGTGTTGAGGTGGCGGTGATTGCCGGGCGACTGCCAGACGCCGGCGCACCGCTGCCCCCGCCGCCCGACTCCTGGGCTGCCCGGCAGGATGCCGACGTCGCCATCTGGACCATTCGCATGGCGCCGGGCGCCCGCTGGACCCTGCCCGCCGCCACCGGCCAGGGCACGCGGCGCACCTTGTACTTCTTCAAGGGCCGCTCGGTGAGCATTGGGGGTGAAGAGATCAGCCGCAGCGCCGCCATCGAACTGCGCGCCGACACCCCCGTGGCGCTGGTCAATGGCGATGAAGTGGCTGAATTCCTGCTGCTGCAAGGCCGCCCCCTTCAAGAGCCAGTGGTGCAATACGGCCCGTTTGTCATGAACACCCAGGCCGAAATCACCCAGACGATGGCTGACTACCGGCACACCCGGTTTGGCGGCTGGCCCTGGCCCGATGACGCGCCAGTGCATGGCCGCGATGCCGCACGGTTTGCCCGGCACCCTGATGGACGGGAAGAGAAACCGAATTAGGCCGCCTCATGGAAGCGGAAAGAGTTGCGCCCCTCCGACTTGGCCCGGTAAAGCGCCACGTCCGCATGGCGTAGCAGCGTGTCAACGCTGTCGCTATCCGCCGGGAAGATGGCAATGCCTACGCTGCCGCCAATGTTCGCCTGCTGCCCCTGGGCCAGGGTAAAGGGTTGACCCAGCAGACGCACGATATCGGCCGCCACCGCTGCGGCGCCTTCCGGCTTGTCAACGATCTCCAGCACGACAACAAACTCATCCCCACCCAGCCGCGCCAGCGTGTCCATGTCGCGCATGCGCCCGCCGATCCGCAGTGCCACTTGTTGCAGCAATTCGTCTCCGGCCGGGTGGCCCCAGGTGTCGTTGACCGCCTTGAAGTGATCCAGGTCGAAATACAGCACCGCCCCCAGACTGTTTTGGCGCTTGCTGACGCCCAGTGCGTGTTCCAGGCGGGACATCAGTTGCAGCCGGTTGGGCAGCCCGGTGAGTGCATCGTGATGGGCCAAATGCTCCATCTGGCCGGCCCGCTGGCGCGGGGTGAGGTCGGCCAAGGTGCTGACATAGTTGGCCACCTCGCCCTGCGGGTCCAGCACGGCGTGAATGGTGAGCCGCTGCAGGTAAATGTCTCCGTTCTTGCGCCGATTCCAGAGTTCACCTTGCCAGCCGCTCGTGGTCTTGATGGATTGCCACATCTGCATATAGAAGTCGCGGCCCTGGCGCCCGGACTGCAGGCGGCGCATGTTTTTGCCCAGAATCTCGGCCTCGCCATAGCCGGTGATGGCGGTGAAAGCCGGGTTGATCGCCTGAACGGCGCCATCGGAGTCCGTCACCACGGCGCCGTCCTGGATGTTGGCAAACAGCAGGGCGGCCCAGCGCTGCGCCGCTTGCGCCTGTTTGCGCTCGGTGACGTCGCGCATGGAGCCGTGAATGGCCGGTTGGCCGTTGTACATAATCGCCGTGCCCTGTATCTCAACGTCAATCACGGCGCCATCAAACCGGATGAATTGCACCTCGATCATCGGCACGGACTCGCCCTGATTCAGGTGCGTTTTCATCTGCTCCAGCATGAGTGGCAGAGATTCCGGGTGCATCAGTTCAAGCAGCGGTTTGCCCAGCAGGTCGTGCGCCGACCGGGCGGCAAACATCCGGATGGCAGCCGCATTGACATAAAGAAATTTGCCTTTGCGGTGCACGGAAACCGATTCAGGCGACCACTCCACCAGCGTGCGGTGGCGCAGCTCGCTCTTTTGAAGTTCTTCATCGCTCGCGCGCAGCGTGGTGGCGGTGCGCCAGATCAAGGCCGTGAACAGGGTGATGTAGGTGAGCGCCACCAGAGCGTCCCCGAAGCCCGAACTGAACAGCTCCCTTTTTTCGCTCTCCAGATGAAACCAGCCAACGAGAAAAGGTGCAAGCAGGGCGAACGGCAGCAGCCGGCGTGCCATCACGCCTCCCAGGGTGGTGTTGGTCACCACCGCCATCAGGCCCGCCTGGGGACGGGCGAGCAACATGCCCAGGTTAAGCAACACCAAACCAATAGCCGTATGCAGCGCCACGCTGGAATAGACGCCACCCCCGCCGTACAGCGCCGTCGCCCCATAGGCATAACCCAGGATGGACAGCATGCCGACCAGATTGCTCAACAGGGCGGCAGTCTGGGCGGCGATGCGCGCCCAAGTGCGGTCCAGCAAGAGCAGCGCCACGCCGCTCAAGGCAAAAGCGGCCGCCGTGATCAGGGCCATGCGGCCCGGTGGCGCCTTGCTCACGGCTTCGTCAGGGGCGGTGAAAAGAAGCTGGTCAATGCCCAAATTCACATTGAACGCGTACTCGCTGAGTGTCAACAGACCCAGCAGCGCCACCCCTGCCGCCAGCACCAGTTGGGTGCGGTGCCATGCGAGCGTCGGCTGTTGGCGGGTGGCGGCAAACAGCGATGCCCCGGCCATGAGAAAGCCCAGCGCAGTGTTGGCTTTCATCGTCACCCAGCCGGGCAGCACGCTCTTCAAGGCCGTGATGTCAAGTGTCCAGCCAACCAAAACCACCAGACCGAGCGCGATAACGACAAGTGCAAAACCCCGGGCTGCCCATTCGCAGCCAGTCACTACCGAGGAATCACACTTTTGGTTACACATTTGGCGAGTCTAGTCGCAACAACCATGCCTGTCTGCTGGCTTTAAATTTTTGACTATGTACGCCAGCAGACCGTTTGTTTTTTGATCGCTTCCTAACATGAGCCTTGTGAGTCAACCATGACCTCGCAGCCCTGCAAAAGGGCTCAACTTAATCAGGATCCCTTATGAAAAAACCACATCGCCTCATTGCCAGCTTGTTTGTGACCTTTGCTACGCTAGGCGCTTCTGTCGGCGCACAAGCGCAAAACACCAACGGCAATTCCAACTCGATGTACTCTGCGGCCTACACCCCCGGCAGCGCTTACGTTGACCTTGGCATGGGCCATTCAGATTACTCACTCGGCAACGGTATTGGCATTTTTGGTGCCGATCAAGGTGACACCGCCTACAGCATCCACGCCGGCAGCTTCTTCAGTAAAAACTGGGGCATGGAAGTGGGCTACACCGATTTAGGTCGCGTTAACCGCGCTGGCGGCACCACCCAAGCCGATGCACTCAGCCTGAGCCTGGTCGGCAAACTGCCCCTGAGCCCTTCATTCAACCTGCTGGGCAAAGTCGGAACCACCTGGGGTCGCACCAAAGTTTCATCCAATCCAGCCTCCGGCGTGGTTGCAGGTGATGACGGCGGCTTTGGCTTGTCCTATGGCCTGGGTGCCGAGTTCGCATTCAACCCCCAGTGGTCTGCCGTGTTGCAGTACGAGTCGTACAACCTGAAGTTTGCCGGTGACCGTACTGAACGTGTTGGCGCTACCACTCTGGGTGCGCGTTACCACTTCTAAGTAAGCCTCCTCCAAGGGAGCGATGCCGCCAGCAATTTGCTGGCGGCATTTTTTTATGTCCCATAATTGAGAAAAATCAATCTCAGGGACGGGATAAACAATGGCTACCCTCATACCGGCGCTTGGCGCCTGCGTGTCGCGCATGACCAGCGGTGAGCGCCGCCTGGCCGAACGGCTGGAACAAAAGCTTGAAGACGACTACCTGCTCTGGTACGACGTTCCCATCGGCCCCAAACAAACCCACCCCGACTTCGTGGTGCTGCACCCCCGCCGGGGTTTGCTGATTCTGGAAACCAAAGACTGGAAGCTGGAAACCATCCAGTGCGCCACCCGCCAGATGTGCGAAATCGCGCCCGACGGCCAGCCCAAAATCGTCATCAACCCGCTGGCGCAGGCGCGGCACTGCGCCATTCAAGTGGTGAATGCGCTGGAGCGCGACCCGCAACTGGTGCAGCCTGACGGCCCCCACCAGGGCAAGCTCGCCTTCCCCTGGGGCCACGGCGTGGTCTTGACCCGCATCACGCGCAAACAGTTTGATGCTGCCGGGCTGGGCGACGCCATCGAGCCGCACTACGTCATCTGCAAAGATGAAATGGAAGAGTCGGCCGACGTGGAGGAATTTCAACAGCGGCTGTGGCACATGTTCCCCCACTCGTTTGGCAGAGTCATGAGCCTGCCGCAAATCGACCGCGTGCGCTGGATCATGTTCCCGCAAGTGCGCGTGCAAACCCAAGGTGCCTTGTTTGACGACAACGACGCGGGCGCTGATTTGCCCAGCCTCATGCAGGTGATGGACCTGCAGCAAGAGCAACTGGCGCGCAGCCTGGGCGACGGCCACCGCGTCATTCACGGCGTGGCCGGCTCCGGCAAAACCATGATCCTCGGCTACCGCGCCGAGTACCTGGCCAAGGCCCACACGCCGGCCAGCAAACCCATCCTGATCCTCTGCTACAACGAGCCGCTGGCCGTCAAGCTCGCCAGCGTCATGCAAGCCAAGGGGCTGGCCAACCAAGTGCATGCGCGGCATTTTCATAAATGGTGCCGTGACCAACTGGTGGCCTTTGGGCAAACCCTGCCGGGCCAGATGAGCAGCGACCAATATGTGGAAGACCTGGTGCTGCGCGTCATCAGCGGGGTGGACCGCAAGCAAATCCCCAGCGGCCAATACCAGGCCGTGCTGATCGACGAAGGCCACGACTTTGCCCCCGAATGGCTCAAGCTCGTCACGCAAATGGTGGACCCCGCCACCAACAGCCTGCTGGTGCTGTACGACGATGCGCAAAGCATTTACGAACGCAGCCGCTCCAAACAGTTCAGCTTCAAAAGCGTGGGCATCCAGGCACAAGGCCGCACCACCATTCTGAAAATCAACTACCGCAATACCAAGCAGATTCTGCAAACCGCCAGCCTGATTGCCGCCGACCTGCTGACCGCCGACGACAAAGACGACGACGGCATCCCGCTGCTCAAGCCCATTAGCTGCGGGCGCGATGGCGAGGCGCCGCTGATCATCCGCCTGCCCAATCTGCGCGCCGAAGCCACCAAGATTGCCGACCTGCTGAACGCCGCACACCAGGAGGGCCATGCCTGGGCCGACATGGCCGTGCTGTGCCGCCACCACCACGAGATGGATGAATGCGCCCAGGCCCTGAGCCGCTGGCAACTGCCGTTTGAGGTGCGCAAAGGCTCAGGCAGTTTTCACCCGCATGACGACACCATCAAGGTGATGACGATGCACGCCAGCAAAGGGCTGGAGTTCCCCGTGGTGGCGCTGATGGGCGTGGGGCAGATGCCCGCTGCGGGCGAGGATGAGCGGGACGAAGCGCGGCTGTTTTATGTCGGGGCGACGAGGGCGACGCAGAGGTTGGTGATTGGGGCGGGTGGGGATGGGGGGTTTGGCCTGCAACTCAAGTCGTGATTTAGAACTTTTTCTTTCACGCTAGCCTAATACCGATTCTTAGCTTCAAAATTATTCGAACAATTTCATGCACAAAATTTTTTGCATTGCGGCAGGTCAAGAGCAGACTCGAAAATCGCCGAACTCAATCAATAAGAAACACCTATATTTAAATTATGGACTTCTCTCATTAGCGACATTGTTATCAAGACGTGGAGTTCCTGTTATTCAAATTCAGGGGAACTTCGAAACTCCAGAGAAAATATTTCATGAGTGCAATATTGAAGGGTTTTCGGAATCTTCGATGCCAATATTTATTTCGATACCAAGCTTTTACGCAGTTTCTTGGGTACGGAAGTTCATACGCCTAGCAAAACAACAGATGCCATTTAGAAAAATAATAGTCGGCGGTCGCTGGGTCGTAGATGGCCATCCAGAACTTTTAAATGATCTGCTGGTAGAAGCAGATTTAATTGTCGACGGCTTGGCGGAATGGCGGATAGATGAACTGTTCAATGAATATGTCCTTCCACATATTCGACATGGAATAACTGTAAAAACCAGTAGCCTAGAATATTCAAGCAGTCATCTCGATTACAGACTTCTTTCTAGAAGAAATGATTACCAACCAAGCATTGAAGTTTCACGTGGATGCGGTATGGGCTGCAATTTCTGTCAGGAAAAAAATGAACCTTTAAGTAAGTTGAAAACAGCTGATAAAACCATCTCAGAATTGCGAGAAATATTAATTTCAGATGAATATGGAACCATGACGCCATATTTTGAGGCTTCGGTTTTTGCTCCTAGTAAAACGTGGGCACAGAATTTACAAATTGGTTTTGAAAAAGAAGATTTTAAAGTTGGTTGGCGAACCGAGGCAAGAGTTGACTCGATTACACCAAGTTCTTTAAGCATTTTGGCAAATACAGGTCTCAAAGTACTGGACCTTGGTCTTGAAAGTGCAAGTCAAGTCCAGTTGATGAGAATGCAAAAAACAAAAGACCCTGTTCGTTACTTAAAAAAGGCATCCAATTTATTAAAATCTGCTCGTTTGAATAATATAAAAGTTAAGGTAAATATTCTCTTGTTTGCAGGAGAAACTAACGAGACCTTTTCTGAGACGTTAGATTGGCTTGAGAAGCATAGAGATTGTATATTCGGAGTATCTGTTGGGCCAGCTATGGTTTTTGGATGGGAATGTAACTCAAGTGAATATATGAAAGAACTAACAAGCTACGGAGCATCAGTTTGCTCTAGCAGTGAAATTATCGGTGTGCGAGAACTAAACCTTAGCAAAGAATTTGATGCTGGAGCCGCGCAAGAGATTTCTAGAAAAGCAAGCAAGAGCTTTATGAATGCGGATCAATATTTCTTCTTGAAATCATTTTCTTATCTTCCTCGATCATATACATACAAAGATTTTATCAATGAAATTGATTGCGATAATGATGTTTATAGCTTTGATGTTAGTGGTGTAAATTTTGAAAAAAAACTCTTAAATTGCATCTAATTTTTGGCCAATTTAAAAATTCGTCATATCCCTCGCAAAGTAATATATGAGCATTAAAGATAGTCTTATCAAACATCTAAAAGAAGCCCCCTCTGCGCCATTTTTATTTCTAGGCTCGGGATTTTCAAGACGATACATTGGCTTGCCTCAATGGAGTGAGCTTCTCAGAAAATTCGCAACGGACCCCGATCAGTTTGAGTATTTTTTATCCTCGGCAGCACAAGATTTACCAAAAGTTGCGTCGCTTCTAGCTGAGAATTTTCATGATCGTTGGTGGAAAAACAAAGAATATTTTCAGAATCGTAAACTGTTCGCAACTCAAATGGTCGACAGAACATCAGCTTTACGACTGGAGATATGTCAATACATTTCCGGATTAACCAATCCAGACCAGGAAGTCCTTCTCCCTCTAGAAGTTGATGCCTTGAAAGACTTAAATATAGAAGGCGTAATAACTACAAATTGGGATGGTTTCATTGAAACCTTATATCCGGACTATAAAGTATTCATTGGTCAAGATGAGCTTTTATTTTCAAACCCACAATCTATTGGTGAAATATATAAAATACATGGATGTGCCTCGCAACATAATTCATTGATTTTAACATCTGAAGATTATTCTAATTTCAACAAAAAGAATCCATACTTGGCAGCAAAATTAATCACACTTTTTGTTGAGCACCCGATAGTTTTTATAGGATATTCAATTGCGGATCCGAATGTTCGAGGTCTGTTGAGAGCGATTGCAAGTGTATTAAGTCAGGATAAGCTTGACAAGTTAAGTAAAAATTTGATTTTTGTACAGAGGGCAAACAGTGGTGCGGCATCTTATTCCACAGGAATAATATCGCTTGAGGATGGTGATCTGCCAATAACAATTGTTACCTCAAACGACTATTTGCCGGTATACGAAGCAATCCATGCAGTAAAAAGAAAAATGCCAGCTCGAATTTTAAGATACTGCAAAGAACAACTTTATGAATTAGTACGCCAAACGGATCCAAGTCAAAAAATGTTTGTTGTTGATGCAAACAATATTGCTGATAAAAATGACGTTGAGTTCGTTGTTGGCGTTGGAGTGGCTGCAGAGCGTGCAGGTAGACTTGGGTATAAAGGAATTTCTGCTTTTAATTTATTTGAAGATTTGCTTCTGGAAAATCATCAATTCGATGCTGGCTGCATACTATCGGATTCAGTGCCATTGTTGGGGCGAGGGACAAAATTCATCCCAATATTTAAATATCTTAGCCATTTTAATATAAATAGTCAAAAAGCATATAAAGAGTCGAAATGGAATTTGGATAAGCATTTGCCATTAACATTGGATCATTATCAAACACCATCATATAAAAAAGCCTTTGATAAAAATGCGAAAGGAATGAATGTCGTAGATATTATTAAGAAATTTGATATTAAGACTGCTGCGGTCTATATCCCATTTGTTTCGAAAAAAGACTTTGATTCATTGGTAGTTCAGAGTTTCCTTGAGAGTAATATAAAATTATTTCAGACCTCAAAGTCTGGTATTTCGACATCGTTACGAAAACTGGCATGTGTTTATGACTACCATGTTTACGGATGGGATATGCAAAAGAAAAAATAAAAACTATTGGTCTCTGAAGTGGACAATTCACACTGAACTGAATAGTCAAATGTCGGGTTGAGTTAGATAGTTCTTCAGCAGGCAGAAAAGAACCCCATGAGCATTGACGACCGCGACTACATGCGTAATCGAAGCCGGGTTTCCGACATGGAGGCCCGCAGCTTCCGCATGTCTGAGCAGCAGAAAACCCGCCAGGCAGAACTGCTGAAGCAGCGTTTTGCAAAGTACAGCGGCTCGCCAAATCGGGTGGCTGTACCCAAGACTGGTTGGACGCGCTTTTTTCTGATGTTGCTGGTGTTGGCCATAGGCGTCATGTTGTTGAAGCGGGTGCCGCAAATTTCGGCGTATTTTCACTCCCGACAAGCTAAAGCTCCATTCCCCGTGACCGGCGCGGTTCGCTGGTTTATCCCCGCACCGGCCAATGGTGTGAACGATGCTGCAGCGCTGACGATTACCGGATTTTCCGAAGCGGGCCGCCATGCGGTGGTCAAGCTCGATACGTGGGAAGGCCATGCGCCCGTCGTCATGATCCCGATTCGCAGCGGTGAAACGGCCACGCTCCAGGTCCCGCTCGGGCGCTATCGCATTACTTATGCACCCAACGCCTCATGGCAGGGTGACCTCAAATTGCTGGGCGAGGCGCAGGAAGGCATTGAGCCGATGGAGTTTTACCGCATGGGCAATCAGCGCATGGGGCATCGTATCGACCTGAACGGGCGCCTCAACGGCAACCTCAAAATACGCCGTGCCAGTTTCTTCTAAAGCCAAAATCTATGGGGAAAAGCATCGGCAAATACCACGCTGGTTTGGATTTCTGGCTGCTCTTTAATTGATAGCTACTCACGCATGTAGTACGCGGGCTAGCGCCTTATTTTTCTTAAATTTTCAGTTTTTTTCCGGCTTTCAGCGCTTTCTTGAGTGTTTTCAATTTCGCCACGCTGAACCCGCCATGACAGGCCTGGCTTGCCACATTGAGGAGATTCAAAATGCATGGCACCACCACTTCGGCAGCTGAAGTTACCCACGTTTCAAAGCACGGATTCTGGTTGCTCTGTATTTAATAGCTGCTCACGCAGGTAATACGGGGGCTGGAGCCTGATTTAGTCAAGTACCGTACCCGCCCACTCCGCCAGTTTTTGTTGCAACTCTTCCTTGCTCGGCAAGTAGAGTTGGTATTCCCGGGCGTGGATGTTCGCGTCCTTAGGCAAGGTGATTTCAACCAGCGCCTCGTGTTTTTTCTTGGCACAACAATGCCGATGGTGGCGCTCTCAGCGTCGGTTTTGACGTAGCGGTCAAAGTAGTTGACGTACATCTGCATCTGGCCCAGGTCTTGGTGCGTGAGTTTGCCGATTTTGAGGTCAATCAGCACATAGCAGCGCAGCAGGCGGTTGTAAAACACCAGGTCCACAAAGAAGTGGTCGTCGTCAAAGGTGAAGCGCTTTTGGCGGGCCTCAAACAGGAAGCCTTTGCCCAGCTCCAGCAAAAAATGTTCAATCTGGCTGATGATGGCGGCTTCCAGGTCAGACTCGGAAAACCGCGCCTGCTCTGACAGGCCCAAAAACTCCAGCACCAGCGGTTCTTTAAGCAGGTCGCTTGGCCGGCTGACGATTTGCCCTTGTTGGGCCAGTTGGCGTATGCCGCCCTGGTCGCGGCTCAGCGCCAGGCGCTCGTACAGGCCGCTTTGGAACTGGCGCCTGAGTTCGCGCAGGGTCCAGCTTTGGCTGGTGGCCTCGATTTCGTAGAAGCTGCGTTCATCAGGTTTCTTGATGCCCAGCAGGAAGACGTAGTGGGACCAGCTCAGGGAGAAGGGGCGGTTTTCATTGGTCGCCAATAGGTCAGACAGCGTCTGACCTATTGGCTGCCTTGTCTGGATTTCAGATAAGCCAGACACTGTCTGACCGATTCTTTGGACGTGCAACTCATAAAACAGCCGCATGAGTTTGAGGTTGGTGACTGAAAAACCGCCACCAAACTCTGCGGTCAAACGTTCAGCCAGGTGCTTGAGCACTTGTTTTCCGTACTCCGCGCGACTTTCGCCTTGCTGCTCAAACTCAACAATGTGCCGCCCAATCTCGAAGTTGGTATGCACTTGCACCAGATCTACGCCACGGGCAACCGTGCTGCGGGCGGACTCGATCAGGGTGCGAATGTTGGCAAAAAGCGCTGACTCGGCGTTGTCTGAGGAGGGGCTGCTCACCGTTTTCTTCATGACTGCTCCTGAAACAAGGACTCTGGATATCTCATTTAAATGCTGTGCTTATGTACAGCACTTTAATTCATTCCGCGAAGAACCGCGCATCCATGTTGGCGGCTGTAGTCAAACTGATCGATGTTCTCTGGCTCATGTCCGATCCATCAGCGTTTCCGCTGGTGTCAAAGGCGGCGATTCAGTAGACCGTCAAGCATTCAGGGTCTTCAGCGGTCGGCTTGCTGCGCCGCCGCTTTTTGCACTTCTTCCCATCGGTGTTGGGGGATATGGCCGGTCAGGCGCTCCATCACCAAGGCCATCACTTTTTCATTGATCTCATGGCCTAAAAAAGGAATGACGTCAGCAGTGACATCACCCCCCAGGCCCACCAAACGCTCTGCCGCAGACACGCAGTGACCGTAGTGAATGACGGGGTCTGACTTGCCATGAATGAAGTGCAAGGTGGTTTTCTCTGGTGCATGGGTGGGTAGTTGGGCATAGCGCCCGGACAGGGCGACGATGCGCGCTGCCAGTCCTGCTTGCGCCTGCGCGGCCTCCAGCGCCATGATGGCACCTTGCGAAAACCCCACAATGGCCGTGGCGCTGGCCGACACGCCGCTGGTTTGCTGCCAATACCGCAGGTTGTGAATGAAGGCCGGCATCACCTCGGCCACCCGCGCGGGGCGGTTCTCTTCGGTAATGTCTTGAACCGAAAACCACTGGGCACCCGTGGCGGTATCGGCCGCGTAGGGGGCGTGCACACTGACGATGAAGGCGTTGGGGAAAATCGCCGCCAGGTGTTGTCCCAGGGGGCTTAAGTGCTGCGCGCTCGCACCCACGCCATGGTGCAAAACCATGAGTTGCTGCGCCGCTTGAGCGGGTTGTTGAATGATGATGGAGTCAGACACGGTAAGGCCTTGCGCGGTAGAAAAAAAGATCGGTTCCTCAGAGTGCATATCGGTGCACCTGCCAAGCGTACAAGATTGTGAATGGCCTTGCGTTACTGCATATTTGATAGCTGCTCACGCATGTAGTACGGGGGCTAGAGCCTGATTTGGCTTAAAAATAACCTATTGGACACGTCGAAACGTCAAATTCAGCCTGCGCCGCCCCAGCAGCGCGTGTTCGCCGTCGGCCAGCGCAGTGACGCCGTGGTAGGCCAGCCTAGACGGGCCGCCCCACACCACCACGTCGCCATGCACCAGCCGCCAGCGTTGGGGGCGGTCTTTGCGGCTGGGGGTGCCGAACAAAAACACCGCAGGCAAACCCATGGAGAGCGAGACGATGGGCGCGCGCAGGTCTTTTTCGTCCTTGTCCTGGTGCAGCGAGAGTTTGGCGCCGGGCACGTAGTCGTTGATCAGGCAGGCGTCGGGCGAGAAGTTGGCGTAACCGGCCTGCGCGGCGGCGCGCTGGGCCAGGTCCAGCAGGCACGCGGGCAGAGCGGGCCAGGGCTGGTTGGAGTGCGGGTCCAACGCGGCGTAGCGGTAGCCTTGTTGGTCCGACACCCAGCCCAGCGGGCCGCAGTTGCTCATGGCCACCGACATGGTGTAGCCGCCGGGGGTTTGCCAGTGGCGCAAGGGGGCTTGCTGGAGGACGGCCTCGATAGCGTGCAGCAGGGCGGCAGCCTCGTCGCGGGCAAAGCCGTGCAGCAACACCGCGCCAGGCGCGATCTGCGTCAGCGCGGTTTCGGGAGGCAGGTCGTCAAACAGATCCATGGGGCGATTTTGCTAGTGTTTGAGCAACTGCTTACGCCTTGATCCAAATGGGCTGGTCTTAAATTGAGCCGCATTTTCCAAAATACGCATCAAGTTTTGAGCCGTATTGCCTAAAATACACCTCATGCCAATCAAAACTACCTCAACCCAGCCCCGCTACATCTGGCAGCACCCGGCATGGCCCGTGTTGACGTTTGACGCTGCGGCACTTGCGTCCGAGTTGGACATGGCGCGGCTGGAGCAGGGCAAGTTGCTGGGTTTGCTCAGTGCCATTGGCATGGCGCAAGCGCAAGAGGTGCGGCGTGAGCTGTGGGTGCAAGAGGCGCTGGCCACAGCCGCCATCGAGGGCGAAAAGCTGAACCTGGCGTCGGTGCGGTCTTCCGTCGCGCACCGGTTGGGTCTGGCAGACGCACCCAGCCATGACCGCCATGTGGAAGGTTTGGTGCAGGTCATGCAAGACGCGATGGAAAACCACCAGGGCGCGTTGGACCCGGACCGCCTGTGTCGCTGGCAATCGGCCTTGTTTCCGGGGGGCACATCCGGTATGACGCGCATTGCGGTGGGGCGTCTACGCGACCATGCGGATGCGATGCAAATCGTCAGCGGGCCACTGGGTCGTGAAGTGATTCACTACGAGGCACCGCCATCGAGTCAGGTGGCGCAGGAGTTGAATCAGTTTCTGGTGTGGTTTGAGTCCACCCGGCCCGCACAAATGACCGCGCCCGTGCTGCATGGCGTGGCCCGTGCGGCCCTTGCGCACCTGTGGTTTGAGTCGATTCACCCGTTTGAAGACGGCAATGGCCGGCTCGGGCGCGCGCTGGTGGACATGGCTTTGGCGCAGGACATGCATGCGCGTGACCCGCACGCCAGTGGTGCGTTGGTGCGCGTGTTTGGCATGGCCCGCCAGATGCTCAAGACCCGCGCAGCTTACTACGACGGACTCAACACGTCGCAGCGCATCAAGCAACCCAATCCACAGCAAGAAGCGATCGATGTGACGCCGTGGGTGCAGTGGTTTGTGCAGGCGTTCACCCAAAGCTGCCTCGCCTCGCAAGCCGTGGTACGTCAGGCGGTGGACAAGGCGGCATTTCGTCTGCAGGCGGCGCAGTGTGGCCTGAATGCGCGGCAACACAAGGTGCTGGATCGCTTGCTGGAAGCCGGTAACGTGGCCTTGGGCGGCGGTTTTTTAGGCGGCATGAGCACTGACAAGTACGCCAAGATCACCGGCGCATCCAAAGCCACCGCCACGCGGGACCTGACCGATTTGCTGTCCAAGGGGCTGTTGCGCGTCGAGGGCGTTGGCAAGGCCACGCGCTACGTGGTCAACGTGCCGGGCTGGAGTCAGCCCGGCGCTGGGAGCGATTAATTGGCCACCGTAAAGCGTTGTTTCATATGGCGCGGGATTTCAATCTCGTCCACGATCGCAACCGCCAAATCGGCCACCGAGATACCGGCGGGCGCGTCGCCGACACCGGGCAGCAGGTTGTCCAGCCCGGTGCGGTACTGGCCGGTGCGCGCGCCGGGGGCCAGGGCGATGGGGGGCGAGACAAAGCTCCAGTCCAGCGAGGTTTCCAGCTTCAACTGGTTCAGCGCTTCACGTGCGGCCAGGGCGCCTTGCTTGTATTCGGCGGGGAACGGCGGTGTGTCCACCAGTTGCACGCCGGGGGCGACAAACAGGCTGCCTGCGCCGCCGACGACCAGCAGGCGTTTCAGGCCAGCTTGTTTCACGCCTTCCACGATGGCGCGGGTGCCTTGCAGGAACAACTCATAAATGCGCGGCTCGCTCCAGCCCGGGTTGTAGGCGCTGACGACGGCGTCGTGGCCCATTACCGCCTGAGCCACTTGGGCGGCGTCCAGCGCATCGGCTGCGACCACGGTCAGCTTGGGCTGGGCGGTTAACTTGGCTGGGTGGCGTGCCAGCGCGGTGACCTGGTGGCCCCGGTTAAGCAGTTCGGCGAGGACGGCGCTGCCGACAAAACCTGTGGCGCCAATGAGTGCAACTTTCATGTGAATCTCCGGTGGGTGTAAGAAGGCTCTAGTGTGTTGGCTTCACAAACGTTTGAATAGTCGGTAAATTGCGCTAATACTGTGAAGTAAAACTAAACACATACAAAGGCTTTGGCATGGATCAGCTGAAACGCATGGCGGTTTTTGCCGAGGTGGTGGCTGCCGGGTCGCTCACCGCTGCCGCCCGTCGCTTGAGCATGACGCCCTCGGCCGTGAGCCAGCATTTGCGCCAGTTGGAAAACGCCTTGGGGCTGGCGCTGCTGCACCGCTCCACCCGCAAGCTGACGCTGACCGAGGCCGGTGCGCGCTACATTGACGGCTGCACCGCCATGGTGGCGGCGGCACGCAGTGCCGACCAGGCACTGGCGCGCCACCGCGACGAGCCCGAGGGCGAGCTGCGCATCGCCGCGCCCATCGGCTTTGGCAGCTTGCTGGCGCAGGCGCTGGCCCCCTTGCGTAGCCACCCCAAGCTGACGCTGCGGCTGCTGTTGGATGACGCGCTGATTGATTTGATTGAGGCGCGCGTGGACATCGCCCTGCGCGCGGGCAGCCTGCCCGACTCCAGCCTGGTGGCGCGCAAGCTGGGCAGCATGGACGCCCAGATGTGCGCCGCCCCCGCGTACCTGGCGCAGCGCGGTTGGCCGCGTGTGCCGCAAGACTTGGCCGTACACGACTGGCTGGGCGGGCGGCCGTCCAGCAATGGCGCCGAGACTTTGGTGCTGCACAACCAGGCGGGTGAGCAAGCAATAGTGCCGGTCATCAGCCGCGCCCACGCCAGCCAGGTGACGGCCTTGCATGCGCTGTGCGTGGAGGGCTGGGGCATCAGTGTGGTGGTGAGTGACGACGACCGCCGCGCCCTGGCCGACGGGCGTCTGGTGCCGGTGTTGCCGGGTTGGCAGTTGCCCGACCTGCCGGTTTACGCCATCACGCCCCGGCGCGGCGAGCAGCCCGCCAAAGTGCGCCATGCGCTGGCGCTGTTGACGGCGCACTTTGAAAACCTGCCGCGGCAGGTGCTGTAGCGAGCGAGTAAGGCCTTCGTCCTTGCTGCAGCAAGTCAACTGCTTTCCCGCCAAAATGCCCGCATCAAGGCACATACCTGCCCGGTGCCAATTTAAGGAAACTCTATGACCGACCTCTCCGCCTTTCCCATCACCCGCAAATGGCCCGCCCAGCATCCCGAGCGCTTGCAGTTGTACTCGCTGCCCACGCCCAACGGCGTCAAGGTGTCGATCATGTTGGAGGAAACCGGCCTGCCCTACGAGGCGCATCTGGTCAGCTTTGAGACCCAGGATCAAATGTCGCCGGAGTTTTTATCGCTCAACCCCAACAACAAGATTCCGGCCATCATTGACCCCCACGGTCCCGGCGGCCAGCCGCTGGCGTTGTTCGAGTCCGGCGCGATTTTGCTGTACCTGGCCGAGAAGACGGGGCAATTCCTGCCGCAGGACGCGGCGCAGCGCTACGAGACGATTCAGTGGCTGATGTTCCAGATGGGCGGCATCGGGCCGATGTTTGGCCAGTTGGGTTTCTTCCACAAGTTTGCCGGTAAAGAGTTTGAAGACAAACGCCCGCGTGACCGCTATGTGGCCGAGAGCCAACGCCTGCTGGCCGTGCTGAACCAGCGTCTGGCAGGCCGGACCTGGATCATGGGCGACGCCTACACCATTGCCGACATCGCCATCCTCCCCTGGGTGCGCAACCTGATCGGGTTCTACGAGGCGGGCGAGTTGGTCGGCATGCAGGATTTTCCGAATGTCATGCGGGCGCTGACGTCCTTTATCGCGCGGCCAGCGGTGATGCGCGGGCTGGAGATTCCTAAGCGGTCCTGAGGGGCGACAATCGACCCCTCTCGGATAAAGGGCCAAGCAGCCCTCCCACCCCACACCACGCAACATCAAAAGCAGCAACATGACCGACGACTTGAACCGACAGAACGAATTGAAAAAGATGGAGCTGTGCGAACCGTGCGCCGGCATCCAGCGCAACTGGCGCCGCGCCCCCGGCCACGCCGAGTTGGTGCAAGGCACCAACCGCAAAGAACAAGGCATCCGCGGCCTGGCCACCATCACCAAATACCGCTGCGACCGCTGCGGCACCGCGTGGGAATACGAGAACGACAAGGCCAACCTGCACGCCGGCTGGTCCGTGGTGGGTGGCTAGGCGGTCAACTAAAAAATCAGTTCCGCAGCCGCCGCAGGAGTCTTTCCAGCACATCGTTCACGATGTCCGTCAGCGGGGGGCCGTCTCGCCGCGGCGTTTCTGCTTCCGGCGGGGGTGACGGCCGGGGTCGTGGAATGTCGAATTCAACTTTTGAGTCAATCCAGCGGTTGCGAAAAGCCATCTGGAACACGTCCCCGACCATGGGCAGCGCACTGCGGGCGCCCTGGCCCCAGGACCCCATCGTCACGCTGTTGTCGTTAAAGCCGACCCGGGCGCCAGCCACCAGTTGCGGGCTCATCATGATGAACCAGCCGTCCGTGTTGTCTTGCGTGGTGCCGGTTTTACCGGCCACGTCGGCCTGGATGCCGTAGCGGCTGCGAATGGCGGCCCCCGTGCCTTCGTCGATCACGCCGCGCATGACGTTGACCAGGGTCAGCGCGTTCGCACGCGGCATGGCCGCCTCGCGCTCCCGGACCGGTTCGAATAATTCCAGCACCTGGCCGTTGCGGTCTTCCACCTGCAACACCAGCACCGGTTGCATGTAGCTGCCGCCATTGGCGATGGTGCCGTAGGCCGCAACCATCTCCAGCAAGGTGACGGGGCTGGTGCCCAGCGCGAGCGAGGGCACCAGGTCGAGCTTGCTTTGCCGCACGCCCATGACCTGCGCCAACTGTCCGACGCGGGCCGCGCCCACTTTTTGCATGAGCTGGGCCGTGATGGTGTTTTTGGAGTACACCAGCCCGTCGCGCAGGGTGGTGGGCTGGTAGTTTGGGGCCGTTGCATCGCTGGGCGTCCACACTTCGCCGTCTTGCGAGGAGATGGCCACGGGCTGGTCGATCAGGGTGTCCAGTGGGTCCAGCCCCTGCATGAAGGCCGCGCCATAGACAAAGGGCTTGAAGGTCGAGCCGGGCTGGCGCCGCGCCTGGCTCACATGGTCAAACTGCTCCTGGGCAAAGTCGCGGCTGCCCACCCACGCCCGCACTTCGCCGTTGCGTGGGTCCAGCGCCAAGAATCCGGCCTGCAGCACGGCCTGCGCCTGCCCGGTTTTGCGCCGGCCGTCGGCCAGCTTTTGCAGTTGGGCCAGTTGCCGCGTCACCGCCTGGTTGGCCGCCTTCTGGAGCCTGGCATCCACGGTGGTGCGCACCTGCAGGCCGTCGGTATAAATGTTGTAGCCCCTGGCGTCGGCCCAGTTGATGAGCCAGGTGCGCAGGTGCTGGGCGACGTGCGGGGCTGGCCCCAGCAGCACGCCTTGCCGTTCAAAGTCGAGTTTGAGCGGCCGCTTGGACAGCGCTTCGAGCCGGGTTTTTTCCAGCTTGCCGTGTTTGGCCATCTGGGCCAGCACCAGGTTGCGCCGCTGCACCGAGCGCTGGGGGTTTTGCACCGGGTTGTAGTAGCTGGTGCCCTTGAGCATGCCAATCAGCGTGGCGCTTTCCAGCACGTCCAGTTGATCGGCCGACTTGTCGAAATAGGTGCGCGCGGCCATCTCGATGCCGACGGCGTTGTAGAGAAAAGGCACGGTGTTGAGATAGGTTTCCAGAATCTCGCGCTTGGAATAAACCGCCTCGATCTTCAGCGCGGTGATGGCTTCCTTGACCTTGCGCGTGATGCTGTTGGCGCGGCCGATTTCTTCCGGGTAGAGATTGCGCGCCAACTGCTGTGTGATGGTCGAGCCGCCCTGCAGGTTGCCGGACAAGGTGCTGATCAGGGCGCCTGCCACGCGGCGAAAGTCAATGCCGTGGTGCTGGTAAAACCGGTGGTCTTCGGTGGCGATCAGCGCGTTCACCACGTTGGGGGCAATCTTGTCCAGGCTCACCCATTCTCGGTTGAGGCGCCGGTACTCGGCCAGCACCGAACCGTCTTGCGCCAGCAATACCGACGGGGCTTCAGACTTGGCCTTGCGCAGGTCGCCGATGCCGGGCGTGAACGGAATCAGCACCAGCACGTACAGCAGCACCAGCGCCGGCAACACCCCAGCCGCCCGCCAGGGATGGCGCCTGATTGCGGCGGCGAGGCGACGAGCCTGCGCAGTGGCCAAAGCGGCAGCGCGGTGGAGTGCAGGGATCATGGTAGGTGGAGTTTAGAGCGCGTCAGATCGCCGCCACCACCCGGTTTCGACCGGTACGTTTCGCTTCGTAGAGCGCCTTGTCTGCCGCCAACAGCAGGGCATCGACCGTCGTGCCGTGCAGCGGAAAGTGCGCCACGCCAATGGAAATCGTGACGGTCCCCACGTCCTTGCCGGATGGGTGGAGCACCAGTTGTTCAACAGCCTGGCGTACCCGTTGCGCCCGCTCCAACGCGAGCTCATCCGTGATGTCGGCGAGCACGATGGTGAACTCCTCGCCGCCGTAGCGTGCCGCCACGTCGCTGCCCCGCGTCTGGCTTTGCAGGACTTGGGCCACTTCACGCAACACCTGGTCACCGACCTCATGGCCGTGCGTATCGTTAAAGAGTTTGAAGTGGTCAATGTCAATCATCATGAGCGCCAAGCCCGCGTAGTCGCCCTTGGCCTGCTGGCGCAGGGCGCGCAGCATTTCGCGCTGGGAGGACTCATCGAAGAAGCGGCGGTTGTAGAGGCCCGTCAAAACGTCACGGGTGGCGGCCTGGTGCAGGGATTCGCGCAGCTTCAGGTTGCCGATGGACAAGCCGACCTGCTCCAGCGCAAAGCGCCGGTTGCCTTCGATTTCCAGGCTCTCCTGCGGGTCGCTCGTCACATTCGCCTCCAGCACCACGATGCCCAGCAGTTCACCGTAGGCCATCAGCGGCAGGCATTGAATATTATTGTTATTGTGCGCACTCGCGTACTCGGATTGCAAATGCGCACAGGAGGCCGATCCGGTTTCAAAGGGCTGCACAAACGGTTGCCGCAGGCGCGCAGCCCAACAATCGGCAGGTTCAAAAAATTCAACAAATGATTTATCGCCCCAGGTGAAGGCCTGGCGCAATTGCTCCTGGTCGGCTGCGGTCAGATACAGGCAGCCGCTGGCGGCACTCATCAAAGGCGGGAAATGCTGCTTGAGCAAACCGGCGGCTTCATCCATGCCCGCGCTGGACTGCAGGAAGCGGCTCAGCTCGGACAGGCCCTGCACATGGGCATTGCGGGTGGCCGCCGCCGCCAGCAGGTGCGACAACTCGACATTGCGCTCGTCCACCACCTGCTGGGCGGCGTCCCTTTGGGTTGCCGCGTTGCGAAAGCGCTGAACCAGGCCGCCCAGCAAGAGCAGATTGACCAGAATCGAGATGCCAAGCGTCAGGTAGTAGTTTTTGATTTCTTCCTCAATTTCGACTTGCATCTCGGTCGTGCGGTGAGCCTGATCGGCGCCTAATCCACGCAAGGCCGTTCGCACGGCGTTCATGGTCTGGTTGCTCGAATCCGTGAGGATGGACTCGACCGCTTCACTGGAACGGCCTTCGCTCTTGAGGCTCACCGCGCGGTCCAGGTCTTGCAGTTTGGCCGCGAGGGCCTTGTCCAGCACCTCAAGCGAGGCGAGGGCGGCGGGCTCTTGACTCAGGGCGTCACCGAGGGCGGTGCGGGCTTGCCGCAGTTGGGTCAGCGCGGTGTAGTAAGGCTGCAGATAGGGAGCCCGGCCACTGAGCAGAAAACCGCGCTGGCCGGTTTCAGCGTCCAGCATGAGGCTCATCATGTCGGTCAAGGCTTTGTTGACGAGCAGCGAATGGGAGATGATTTCGCGCGAGTGGGCCAGGCGAGACAGGCTGCGCTGCGTCAGAACGGCAGTGGCGAAGATGGCGGCGATCAGCAGCGCCCAAATGGCCGACGTCCAACTCCGGTAGCGTTTCTTTTGGTCGGGGCTTGAAAGAGGCATGAGTGATTCCAACGTGTGAGGTCGCACTGTGCCCTGGCTCGGCTCTTTTCTCTGTACGCTGCCTCGCATAGCCCCATGCCTGTTTATGATGCCTGTCCTTTCCTCAGACAGAAATTCCTATGCTCCCGACTTCTGCACTCTCGACCTTCATGGCCGGTGTCCGCGACACCGTGCCCATGCTGGTGGGCGCTGCGCCTTTTGGCATGATTTTTGGCGCTTTGGTCGGCACCACCGCGCTGGCGCCCTGGCAAGGGCAAATGATGTCGCTCGGCGTGTTTGCCGGCTCCAGCCAGTTCATTGCCATCGGGCTCATGGCCGGGCTGGCCAGTGCGCTGGTGATCTGGTTTGCCACCTTGATCGTGAACCTGCGCCACATGCTGTACGCAGCGGCGCTGCTGCCCCATGTGAGCCACTTGCCGCGCCGCTGGCGCTGGACGCTGGGTTTTTTGCTGACCGATGAAACCTTTGCCGTCATGGACAGCTACTACCGCCAGCATCCTCATGCGCCTCTGGGGCATTGGTACTTTTTGGGCTCCGGTGTGTCGATGTACGCCAACTGGCAGTGCTGGACGCTGGTGGGGCTCTTGTTCGGCGCCGTGTTCCCGCAATTGCAGACGCTCGGGTTGGACTTTGCGATGGTGGTGACTTTTATCTCTATCGTGGTGCCTCAACTGCGGCACGTACCGCATCTGGCGGCGGCCGTGGCCGCGGGCAGCGTGGCGTATGGCCTGAAAGACCTGCCCTACAAGCTGGGTCTGCTGGCCGCCATTGTGGTCGGCGTGGCCATCGGCATGCTGCTGACCCGCTGGCGCACGCGCAAGGCAACCCCGACCGGGAGCGCCGCATGAGCGCCACGGTCACGATCCTGGGCATGGCCGTCATCACGTTTGTGATCAAGGCGCTGGTCTTCATTCTGGGCGGTCGGGTGAGGTTTTCTCCGACGCTGAAACTGGCGCTGGGCTTTGTGCCGGTGACGGTGCTGACCGCGATCATTGTGCCCATGGTGTTGGCGCCGCACGGCCAGGGGCTGGAGTTGAGCTGGCACAACCCGCAACTGGTAGCTGCTCTGTTTGCCGTGGTGCTGTGCGCCGTCACGCGGCACCAGTTGTTGACCATTCTGAGCGGACTGCTGGTGTTTTTGGGCTGGCAATACTGGCTGGGGTGAGTCGCCATTCACTCCTGATTTGATAGCTGCTTGGGCAGGTAGCACGGGGGCTAGAGCCTGTTTTGGCTTGAAAAACCTTGATTTCAGCGGTCTTGGCTCTGGTCAGCCGCTACCGGCGGCGCGGATCAGAGGGTTGGGAATCCCAACGGTTCGGAACGCCATCCCCGTCACGGTCGCGGTCCCGACGGTCCGGCACGCCATCGCGATCCTGGTCGTGCGCGCGCGATGGATAGTTGGAGTCGTAGCTGCGGCTGGGCGTGTTGTAGCGATACGCCCGATCACCATAGGCCCCATGCGGGGCCGGGTACACGACACAGCCCGAGACGCCGAAGGTGACCAAAACCAGAAGAAGTGTTTTCATGAAGGATCCTGACATCCGCCAGCACAGTTGACGGGCAAACGTATTGGATGTTCGACAGGTATCGCTGGTGTGTCGGCTTGTGCCGCTTGCGTATCTGTCGGTTACCAAATGTGTTGGCGGCGCGCATCGGGGTTGGGCTACTGCAATGATGAGCCATTGCCTGCATGTGCTCATAGCCTTCTTTGTATCTGCTGTTGGTAATTTCAGTCGGAGACAGTTCGTCACCAACTCACAATGGGATCGATCCATCTCTGTGTGAACCAATGGGCCGCCGGCAGACTCCAATTATGAAAAATGGATTTTTAAAGTGCTTGATTTCCAAGGGAGAACGTGGATGCATCGCCGATTATTTTTGACTGCTGTTCGTGGCTTGGCGCTGGGCGGAGTTACTTGGATTGTGTTGCCGAACGCGCAGGCGCAGCCTCGTTACAACGTGTCGGCGGCGCAATTGCAGCAGGGCGTGGCGCAGCGTTTTCCGCTGCGTTATCCGGTGGCGGGCTTGCTCAATCTCGATGTGCAGGCGCCGCAACTGCGCCTGCTGCCCGAGCAAAACCGTCTGGGTGCCGAGATGGCGGTCGAGGCCGCCGGACCGGCCTTGCATCGCCGTTACGCGGGCACTTTCGATGTGGACTTTGCGCTGCGCTACGAGGCCAGCGACCGCACCTTTCGGGCGCACCAGTTGCGCGTCAGGCGCTTGTATTTTGCGGACCTGAAGCCGGCGGTGTCCGAGTTGCTCAACACCTACGGGCCGGCCCTGGCCGACCAGTCCTTGCAAGAGGTGGTGCTGCACCAATTGACCCCGCAGGACTTGGCGCTGCCCGATGGGATGGGCTTGCAGCCGGGCAGCATCACGGTGACGAGCAAGGGCCTGGAGATTGGCTTTGTGACCAAGCCGCTGTGAAGGAGGCGAGCCGTGCTGCAAGTGACCTTCCATCAAGCCGGATATTCAGGCTTGAGT